>JBGSMR010000032.1:0-4004 GCA_041740065.1 Chthoniobacterales bacterium | reverse complement strand
GACCGGAATCGTGCTTCCAGCGAATTCGATCTCACCATCCGCGAGGACATCGGCCCGCGAAAACCAGCGCTCTTCGTAGAATTCTTTTGAGGTCGGAAGAAAAGATTTTGGAACGACCCCGACTGGACCATCCCCGTCGATCAAGATCGCTGCGTTGTACAAGCGGCCATTGATTTCGATGGGCAGCCCGGCCACTAAACAGACGCCTGTCCGGTTCACTGCTTCACAAAGCTCGATGACTGCTGCCTCCGCTGCCTCTCGCAGGGGAAGTTGGTAAAATAAATCCGCGCACGTATAGCCGGTGATCCCGAGCTCAGGAAAAACAGCCAGTCGCACGCATTCCCGCGAAAGCTCGTCGAGTGTTGAAATCATCTCGGCCGTGTTAAATGCCACGTCAGCGACACGAAGATCCGGCGCGACTACGGCAACGCGGACAAAGGACTCAGACAAAATCGACGGAACGACGGACGCTTTCACTTCCCCGCATGGTGGCGGGAGGAATGCTGCGGGTCAATGCCAAGACACCTTACCCGCAGGGCGAACGCACTAAAAAGAAGCCCTACAAAGTGAAGGAGGCTGGAAGCACACAAGGAGAAATTAACCCCGCAGGATGAACTGGAGATGCAGAAACTGCATCATGCTACATCCAAACTCCCACCTTATGCCCAATCCGTAGAAAGGAATTCCGCCTGCTGTAGAACCATCTTGACCGCTTCGTCCTGTAAATCCGGCGGTGGTGATGGCTTTGGATACGAGCTGCCGGATCGCGGTCACTTCATCCGTGGCGGAGTAGAGGGCGAAGGATTGCGAGAGTTCGGAGACCACCTGCCCAGATCGCTTCTTGACGCCACCCTGGCCTCGCTCTCCCCGATATTCGGCTGGCACGCGGCGAAATGTCATCGGGAGGAAATCCCCGTGATTATTGTGACTCGCTTCCGTGAGCACAGGAAAGCAAAACAACCACATCCACAATGCGAAAACTCCCGCTTCCATCGCGAATAAAACCCCTCATTCTCCACATTTTATCTCAAACAAAATCCACGTATTTATCCCGCCTCGCGACATCATTTACCAACTGCCAATACCGATCACTCGGTTCTCGGTTGTCCGAGAATTGGGGCAGTTCCAGCGTCCCTTTGCCAGCGCGTTCAGGCTGGTCATCGGACTGTTACTCCGGACTCGCTGCCTCCAGAAACCTTACGCGTTGGTCGAGGCGCGGGAAGCGAATCGTGACGGTAACTCCTTTGCCGGCGGTGGATTCAATGCCGATCTCGCCGCCGTGAGCGCGAACAATGCGCCGGACAATGAGTAATCCGAGCCCGTTGCCGCTCGATTTCGTCGTGAAATACGGCTGAAAAATTCGCCCCATGTCATCGGCCGCAATACCTGCTCCATTGTCGGTGAAGCTAACCATGTAGTGTGTCTCGTCGGATCCCGTTCGCACGCGCAACATCCCCCCGGAGCGCATGGCTTGGAAGCTGTTCCGAATGACATTGTAGAATGCCTGCTTGACCTGGTCACGATCTACGGTGACGGCAGGCAGGCGGTCATCCAGATCCAGCTCCACGAGGATATCCCGGTTATCAAATTCGGGTTTGAGAAATTCAATCGACTCTTTGACGATTTGGTTGAGAGATTCGGGATGCGTATCGATCGCTTGCGGTCGAATGGCTCGGAGAAATTGCGTGATGATATGATCGAGCCGTGCGACTTCCTCGCGGGTAACGCGCAAACTTTCCTCAAACTGCGGCCGTGATTTCTCCGGGAGTTTTCGTGCGCGGCGTTCGAGAAGTTGGAGGTGGATGTTGAGCGAATTGAGCGGGTTTCCAATCTCATGAGCGACTCCGGCAGCCAGCAACGTGAGTGCTGAGAAGCGCTCGGATTCGATCGTTTCCTCCGTCGATTTCCGGCTTTCCGTGGCATCGCGAAGGATCACTGCATGACCCTCGGTGTCATCGCCATCGTCACTCATTAACGGAACGACGTAAAAATTTAGAATCCGATTTTCCGGATAGAAGACCTCAAGATCCCGGTTGACGATGCTACCGGCGGCGGTGATAGCTTCCAGATCCAGTCCGCGAACGACATCTTTCAATGGGCGTCCGAGACTTGCGTCCATTTGAATGCCGAAAAAACCACAGGCGGCTTTGTTGAGGTAGATCACCCGGCCGATCGGGTCGGTGACGATGACGCCTTCCAGGATCGCGTTGAAAATCGTTTCGAGGAAACCCTTTTCTCGGGCCAGTTCGACCAAATACGTTTGGACGTCCGCGGGTTGAACGACATTGATGCGTCCGATGAGCTTGTCGAGGAATCCGCGTTTCACGACTGGGGAGCGTCTGCTTTCCACTGCACGGCTTGGTCCTCTGCGGTGAAACGGATAAATCCGCGCCCGCCCGGTTTCCCATTGCCAGATATCCCATGGCCTCCGAAGGGGAGCGTGGAGGGGGAGAATGTGGTTGGAAGGTTGCGGTAGAGATTTCCCACCGAGAGTTCATTCCCGATCGCCTCAAACCGAGCTTCATCGTTTGTAAAGAGGGAGGCTGTAAGACCAAAAGGAGTCGTGTTGTGCCATGCGATGGCATCGGCGTCGTCAGTGATCGGCATGATTGAGACGATCGGGCAGAATGATTCGTCTAGGTGCAGGGGTGAGTCTGCAAAGGCCGCCCGGTCAGTGCAAAGCAACGCTGCAGGCGTCACGTAGTTACCGTAGCGTGCATCGACACTCTCGGGAACGCATCCTGGAATAACCCAATTTCCGAGGGGGAGGGCCGTGAGGCGCTGATAGCGGGCGACCGAGGCCTCGGAAATCAGTGGACCCAGTCGGCAAGTGTCCGCGCTGGGATGCTCCGGGACATAGGCTCGGAGGCGCTCGATCAGGAGGGACGTAAAATCATCGATTACCGAAGCACTTACCAGAATCCGGCTGGTGGCATTGCAGCGCTGGCCAGTGGTGAGGCACACGGAATCTGCAATTGCGCCCGCCGCTGATTCGAGGTCGGCGTCGTCGAGAACAAGAGATGCGTTTTTTCCTCCGAGTTCCAGCGCAAGCGATTTGGAGAAATCTTCGGCAAGCATTTGTGAAATGGCGCGACCGGCAGGAATCGATCCGGTAAAACAAACGGCCCGGACACGCGGATGACTGCACAACGCACGGCTGACGTCTGTCGCACCCTGCACTAACTCAAACACCCCGCGAGGCAGCGCGGATTGCATTACGTCCGCGTAAAGTTTGCCCGTAACGGCTGCAAGTGGGGAGGGTTTGAAGAGGACGGAATTTCCGGCAAGCAGATAGGCGACGGCAGCGCCGTGGCCGAGGTGGATCGGGAAATTAAATGGAGCGATTACGGCTGCGGGACCGCGGGGGAGATGTCGAATTTTGGCCGGATGCGGGCCATCGGTGACGGTCTCGTCCGCAATCCATCGCTGTGCGTCAGCGATGGTAAAATCGATCTTCGCTACGACTGCGCCCAGTTCGCCGCGGGCTTCGGTGATCGGTTTCCCGGTTTCCAGGGTAATGGATTGTGCCAGTGTTTCGCTCGCTCCCCGAAGCGCGGACTGTGCGTCGCGCAGGCAGGAAATCCGCACGTCGAGAGGCTGCCTTTTCCATTCCGAAAAGGCACCCTCGGAGCGCATTACCGCCGCATTCACATCCGAGAATACGATCTCTGGCAAAAAGATGCTGAGGTCGCCTGGACTCCGGTTTCGCCACGCCTGGGGGTCGGCTGACATCGTCAAGTTATGCGCTCAGGAGTTGACGTAGCACAAAGGGAAGGATGCCGCCGTGTTTGAAGTAGTCGACTTCAATGGGCGTATCGATGCGGAGTTTGACCGATTGCTCGGTCGCAGTGCCATCCTTGCGCGTAATTCGCAACGTAACGTCCTGCCGAGGGGCAATGTCATCAGAGAGCCCGACCACGTCGAATGTCTCGGTCCCGTCGAGCCCGAGAGTCTGCGCGGTGACGCCCTCTGGAAACTGCAGTGGAAGGACACCCATGCCGCAG
>JBGSMR010000028.1:0-4922 GCA_041740065.1 Chthoniobacterales bacterium | reverse complement strand
ATCCCCGGCACCTGGGAAGGGCAGGTCGTTTCAGCACCCTCTATCGTCAAAAAAGGTGATACCTATTATATGGTCTACACGGGTTTTGATGACCGGGTTTTCGGCAAGCAAACAATCGGCCTCGCCACTAGCAAGGACCTCTTTGAGTGGAGTCGCTACGAAGGAAATCCTGTGTATGAGGCGCCCCCATGGACGCTGCATCACGAGAACGGCTGGCACGATTGCCGCGATGCGCACGTGATTCAATACGGCGACGAGTTCCTTCTTTTCACCATGGTCACGACGGACAAGGGTCAAGGTGCCATCGCACTCGCATCATCAAGTGACCTCAAGACCTGGAAAGACCTTGGTCCTGCCGTGCTTACCTTCACTACGCCGGAAAGCCCGCGGGTTTTTGAACACAAAGGCACCTACTACATGTTTGCCTCAAGCGCGCATGGCAAAATCCTCCTCAAAACCAAAGACCCGAAGTCCAACAACTGGGAAGAAATCCCTTTCCGCTGGCCCGCTCCCGGGCTGTGGTCTGGCTGGGAAGTAGTCCAAGACGGAGATCGCACGATCTTCTCGGCCTTCGAATGGAAGCAAAATGGCAACTTCATCCGCTTTTGGGACGTGAATTGGGATGGTGAAACTCCGGTGGTTCAATACTAATGATTTGCGACGATATTCCGCATTTTCGACGAGCTGCTCAGGAATTCACGGCGCAAACCGATGTTTCAACCTACTGATTTGATCCTAAATTCCGCAGTTGGAAGGCCTGAAAATACCAGTTTTTACCATGAAGACCAGGAAGGACATGAAGAAATGACTTGTCTAAAAGCCGATCCGACCAAGCGGACTTGCGTTCACCCATTGGGTGAACGAGATGCATGGTCCTGATTTGGCACAAGGCATTGAACTTCATGCCCTTCGTGTCCTCCATGGTGAATTCAATTGCGAATTCTAGGTTGATAGGGGGTCAACGTGTTAATCTCCGTTTACACTGCGTTGTGATGCGGGATTTTCTCGTTTCGCCGTCAAGAGAGCAGGCCTGAGTCAGCAGAAAATCACTGTCGGACATGCTTGCGCGGTTTTGATGGTTACCTCGCGCCGCCGGTTGTGTTACGGACGATCACCTCTGCGGAGCTGATCGTGTGACGCACGGGCGCTTTCGCATTTCCTTCGATGAGGTCGAGCAACATCCGGGCGGCCGCTTCACCCATTTCGCGCACAGGCTCGCGCACCGTTGAGAGGCTGATGGCCGAATGGCGGGAGAGCGGCAGGTCTTGCAGGCCGATCACCGCCACGTCCTCTGGAACGCGAATCCCGCGCTCACTCAGCCCCTCCAGCAAGGGTAATGCCAGACCGTCGTTGATGGCGAACACGGCATCGGGCACTTCTCGCTCGCCCGCCGGGAAAAACTGCTCAAGGGCGATCCGGACCATTTCTTCGACCTCGAGCGTAGGCGGTGGCGTGGCAACCCATCGGCGCTGGAGCGCCAAACGCTCGCCAGTAAGTACATCGCGATAGGCTTTGAAGCGGTGTAAATTCCCGATGCCGGGATAATCCGTCCCAAAAAAGGCAATGCGTTTACGACCGATGGACACGAGGTGTTGCACCGCTGCCTGAGTTGCTGCCTCCGCATCCCAGATCACTGAACTGATTCCCTCCAACCCCGGCATCACTTCTCCAAAAAGAACCAAGGGCACCCCGACCTCCATAATTCGCGCATAAATGTCGCCAGCCTCAGGCAGAGGAAAGGCAATAATCCCTTCGTCCCGTCGACCAAGCGATGATAGTAATTCTCTGCGGTTGCGTTCCACATCGAAGCTGTGTGTTGCGACATAGGGCACGCGGTCGGTACCATCCAATACTTGTTGCAGCCCCTGCATGACAGCTTCCGCATAATCCATTTTAAAATTGCCGAGGACGACGCTGATCACGCCGCTGCGCCGCTTAATCAGCGAGCGGGCGAAAGGGTTTGCAATGTAGTTGTGCGTTCTCGCTCCCGCCCGAACCCGTTCAGCTGTTTCTTTGGAAATATGCATTTTTTCCGCCAAGCCATTCATAACAAACGAAACGGTCGTTGCGGAGACGCCGAGCTTTTTTGCCAATTGCATCGAAGTGATTGGCCGGTTCGGCTTCGTCGATTTCGGTAGTTCTTCAGTCTGCGGCTTTTGACGGGATGAGCGAGGCACGGAGCCAGTATTGAATATTTTTAAAGAAATCGAAACCGAATAAAAAGCCGACGGTGCACAATCTTCACTGTCCTCGCGTGCAAGCCATTTGGAGGAGTGGGGGAACGCATTTGCAAGGGGATCTTGTCTGCTTCCAGTTTATCCCATGGATTGCGTTTCGCTGCATCATCGGGATCTCCTATTGAAGTTCAAGAATGCATTGCGGCTCGGGAATTGGACGCTTAATCTGATCGGATTAACGCAATTTAAACCGATGAAATTTTCAATTCACCCGTGTCAGCAGGACTCGGCGTGGGAGACATTACTCGTTCAGGCAGGGTTTCGTCCCACAAAAATTTGGGCAGCTGTGAGCCGATTCAGATTCCGGCTGGCATTTTGTTTGATGCTCGGTTTCTTAGCCGGATCGCGTCTTTATGCCGAACCGCTCGTCCAGATCGAAACGGTCGAAATTGGCCACCCGGGGAATGTGGCGGATCTTAACACGGGATTTGGTGCGGTAGCGTATAAATACCGCCTTGGAAAATTTGAAGTCTCGCTTGCGTCCTACACGGCATTCTTAAATGCAGTTGCCGCGAGTGATCCTTACACGCTCTACAATCCTCTCATGATGACGGATTTAAACATCGCAGGCATCGCTCGGGCGGGAGAGAGCGGGAGCTTTGTCTACTCAGTGATTGGCACGGGAGATCGTCCCGTCTCGCAAGTGAGCTGGTTTGATGCGGCGCGGTTTTGTAATTGGCTGCACAATGGCGCAATTGCGGGGGGTGACACGGAGAACGGAGCCTATCCTCTAAACGGAGCTTTAAATGGTATCATTCCGAAAAATCCAGACGCGAAATGGTGGATTCCTACCGAAGAGGAATGGTATAAAGCAGCGTATTTTCAGCCCAAAGCGGAGGGTGGCGATGCGGACAACTACTGGCTCTACGCGATGCGGAGTAACGATTTGCCGGGGAACCAAGTCGGCGATCTGCCGAACCAAGCCAACTATTGCACCCCGACTCTGTCCGTAACGGGTGAGGCACAGCCCGCTCCTGCACAGAACTACCTAACGCCAGGCGGTGCCTACACGGCGTCGGGTTCTTTTTACGGCACTTCCGATCAAACCGGAAACGTTTGGGAGTGGATCGACGCCGTCATGGGTCCCGAACAACGCAGCCTGCGTGGCGGCGGTTGGTCGAATCTGGAAAAATATCAGCCGTCGACGTTTCGGCACTCTCCGTTTTTGGTTCGGAGCGAGTTGCCAGAGGTGGGTTTTCGTGTAGCCACAGCTACACAGCCTTAGTCGGAAGCCCCTGATCCGATGGGTTCACGCAATAAAACCAACGAGAGGCCCGAGGAAACTTGCGCGAATCTGGAGCAACCCGTGTTGGGGCTTACTTGAGGAAAAACACTTCTTTGAGCGGCTGTGCCCACGGGCTCAGTCCGTCATAATCTTGGATGCCGGTGTTCGCTGCCCACCATTTTTGCATTACAGGCTGCGCAGCTAGCTCATTGACACGACTCAGGTCTTCGACGTGCATCATGGCAAAAAGATCGCCGGTCGTCTCATCCAAAAAGATGGAGTAGTCCGAAATGCCGGCGCCTTTGAGTGCGTCGACTAACTCGGGCCAGATTTCGTCATGGCGTTTGGTATATTCGCCAGCGCAGTGCGGCGGAATTTTCATGCGGAATGCGTGTCGGATCATGGCAGTTAGATTGCTCCTCAAACCATGTGAAAACCCAGCCAAAAATTGGGCGCTATTTCAATTTTTGAATGCGAAAATCGTCGAGTAACGTTGATTCCGTGCCAACACCTTCATTCCCTAGGCTGGGTACCGAGTGAAGAAAATTCAGACGCATCGTCGCGGCCTTCGCTGTAAAATTTTGTTTTTCGACGTTCCATGCATTTTTGTTGGTCACGGGCAACTGCTCCACGAGGGTGAGATTGTTTGCCGGATTCGCAGGATCGGTTAGGATCACGGTGATAGCACCATGACTGACGTCAGACGCACGGCTGGCTTGAGACCATTGGATCTCGTAATCGGTCCCGGATTCGAGGCCTGTTATGTCCACCCCTAAAACTCCTTGTGGAATTGTTTGCGCATCCCCAAGGGCCAGTGCCGGATCGCTTTGAATGAATGCAACTTGCTTCCCATCAGCAGCCTCGATGCTTTCTGCATACGCCATGTTGTCTATGCAAATGCCTGCTAGAGCACCGAAGCTCCATGGCACGGCCGCTTCTGAAGCTGCGCCACCAGATAAAAATGGAGCACCGGCCTGTTCGAGATTTGTTGCCTCAAAACTGGGGTTAAGGATTTCTTGAGCCTCCGCATTGGAAGAAAAAGCGAGCACTAAACTACACAGGAATGCGACGCGGGGAGGAGATGGCTTTTTCATTGGGTGAGCCTATGCGAAACACGCGAATGATGCCAGCGCGCTGGTGGTGCAGCCGTAATAAAAAGACGGACAGCTTTCATCCTAAATCGCGCAGTTGGAAGGCCTGAAAATGCCAGTTTTTACCATGAAGACCGGGAAGGGCATGAAGAAATGACTTTCTGGAAGCCGACCCGACCAAGCAGACCTGCCTTCACCCATTGGGTGAACGAGATGAACGCTCCTGATTGGTTCTTCGCTATTTCCAGTGGGTGGCGGGGATGGGAAGTTTGGCGGCGGTGAAGTAGAGCATGGTGATGAGATTTTCGGTGGAACGGTAGCCGCGAGCTTTGCGTTTGACGGCGGAGAAGACGCTGTTGAGTCCCTCCA
>JBGSMR010000144.1:0-8103 GCA_041740065.1 Chthoniobacterales bacterium | reverse complement strand
GTCATGAGGCGAACGATTGATCGAGAATGTAGAGACTTTGGCGCGGTCTGTAAGCCGGTAAAAGAGGCAGTCTATAGTTTGAATTTAGCGAAATGTATGGTTCCTCGCTCTTTCCAGCGGAGAATGATTTGGTGATAAGATCAGGATCAACCAACCCGTTGGGGAGCACCTTCCCATCAGAGTTGCACGGATAATGTTAAATCCGGCAGTTTGAATCGCGAATGAACACGAATAGACGCTAATCAGCAATGACTTACAAAAGGGGAATCGGTCACCCGGCGGGTGAACAGTAGCATCGGTGTATTTAGTATATTTTGAATGCTTTATTCGTGTTTATTGGCGTCCATTCGCGGTTTTTAGGATAATAGGTCCCACTCCAACGCCACCAGACAGGTGAAGGTGGTATTGCATCGGGAAATCGGGCGGTTCGGACCACGGGAGGCAGACCACGGGCATTGGCGTGACCATGCCCTGCCGTTCACGATGCCGCACATCCACCCGCGCCAGCCAAGTCCAGTATGCACGCTTGGCCTCTGGCGACAGGTCGTCTGGATGTTGCCAGCCGTAAGCACCGAAGCACTCGCCACAAAAGACGTGGACATGGACTACCGTAGTCAGATCAGACCAATACTTCGGGATGCATCACCTACTCTGCATAAATCTTGACATCGTCGATATCAAAAGTTCCTAGCATTGAGCCGACGAGCACCGTGACGCAAACGAATTTGGCGTCGGGTGGAACCTCGACGTTGGCTTCCATTTCCGTCCAGTCGGGAGTTGCATTTTGAAGCGCGAAGGCTGCCTTGTCGTTGGTAATGGTGAAACCTTTTGATCCAGGGCCTGCGCCAGCTTCAGTGGCGAAGCCCAAGTGGACTTTGAAGCCCTGCCAATCGCCGGGAACAATCTCCATTTCAGCACGCAGGCGGGCCGAAATGCGGATGGTTGTTTTTCCGTCGGGAATGGGGATCTCCGCGCCGAGGGCGTAAAATCCGGGATAGTCAGGAACTGTCGTTATGCGAGCGAAGTTGCCACCTTCCTCATCCTCAAGTGTGACGACCGCTCCGGCTTTCCATGGGCGGTCATTCTTGTCAGGCAAAGACCATCCTTCCGGGAGCCCGTTGGTATCAGCCATTTCAAAGGCTCCCTCGGGGAAGAGGTTATCGTCTTGTTGCGCATGCAGCGTGAAATTGCAGGCCAGGGTCAGGAGGGGGATCAATAGGTAGTGTTGGATTTTCATGGATGTGGGTTGTTGGGTTTACCAGCGATAGTAGCGGTAGGGCTCATCGCCGAAATCGAAAGACTCAATATAGTCGGAACTGTAAAAATTCACAGGCGGTTTCTCAGACGTGAGAAGGCGGAGGCGGAGGAGCTCGGGACGCCCGTAGATGCCGGGGCCAAAGGCTTGGTCCCAAACCCGAACAGCAATGACATTCCGTCCGGCTTTGACGAGATTTCCCGGGATCCTATATTTCCGCTCGACGCGATTAAACTCTGGAGTTTTGCCGTCCAGGCCACCAACTTTCACACCATTGAAGTAGGTCGTGTCGAAGTCGGCAATGGGGCCAAGCTCAAGCGAGAGGATTTTTCCTGCCCATGCTGGAGGCACGTCAATGGACAGGCGGAAAACGGCTTCCCCAGTGGCATCATCAAACCCGTCATAGTTCGCAGGAATCGCCATCTCGTGCATGCCGGATTCATCGGCATCGGGCAGCACGAGTTTCGCGGCGGCTGGGCTGATGCCGGGATCCTTGACCGCAGAGCCTTTGTCATCGGGCACGGCGGGTCCAGTGACGGTCATCTGTGCCTTCCACGTCGGGAGTGCGAGAGGGAGGGTGAGGATGCGTGGGTTGAAGATCCGGTCGTCGGTCTGGAAGGTGGCCCCGCTGTTGGCGAAGATTTGGGAGAGGGCTCGCAGTTGCCTCCACCTTGAGAACCGTAACGCGGGGATTTTTTCGGTATCGAGCAAAGCCGGATCAATCTGGGTGGAAAGTGCATAGCCTTTGCCAGCCTCGCGAAGAGCGAAGAGGCCATTTGAAAAAATGTGGGCGTTCGCGCCCGAATCAATGACCCGGTAATCGACTTCTGTTCGCAGACGCAGATCCGAGGGGCTCAGACCGGCGAAGAGCGGAAGGGCGGGCGGCTCCAGCGAACCGTGGAAGCCGGTTGCGACCTTGATGTTGAGTCCGCGGCTTTCACCGCCCTTCGGCCGCGCAAGTTCGATGATCCGTCCACCCCTTTTGATGAAGCGATCCACAGATGCTGCGTCTACCGTGGCGTCGGAGCCGAGCACATTGAGGGCCGTCGGATCAAGCGCATCGGCGCGGGTGAAGATCAGGGCCAGATCGGCGAGTGTTTTCGCACCGTCATCACCGCCGATATAAACCACCTTTAGCGCGCGTGGAGCGATTGGCGCCGCTGCGGCGTAGGCGAGAATCTGTTTCCCGAGCACGATGGCAGCCGGATCTGCGGGCACTTGATCCTCAAGATCCAAGGTGCAAAGCGTCACCCGGCCTTTTCCGAAATCGAGTTCCATGAGAGGCGAATAGGCCAAGTCGAAATCGCTCTCCAGAATCGGACGCCATCCACCGCGATGGGGTTTTTCGATGGACGCGCTGGCCACGACGCCTTGATTGCCCCATTTCCAGCCGTAGGTTGGGACGGCTCGCAGATTCGGTTCTTCCGGATACGCTTGGGTGAGAGTGGTGTGACTATTCCAATTGCAGAGATCCAGGGAGTCGAGCCCCGCGGTGATGGGATGGTTTTTATCGACAGGAAAAACCTGCCTCGTCACGTAGCGCGAAACGCGGAAACCCAGAGCAGTGCGGATCCATTCTGGATTTTGCGTCATAATGAGCACGCGTCCACCGGCGGCCGTGTAAGCCTGGATATCCCCGGGCAGACTACTCATATTTGATAGGGCTTCTCTGCCAATCACGAGCAGTGCGGTGGATGGCTTGCCGTCCCACGGTTTCGTCGAAACGCCCAGTGTCTTGAGCATCTCTGAGGTTTTTCCCACAGGATCAAAAACAAGAGCCGTGAGCTTCGCAGGGGCAGACGGGCCGAAGACACGGAAGGAAAATTTGTCCTCGAAGGTGGATTCGCCAATGGTTGCTTTAAGCGTGATTTCACCGTCTGTCTTCGGTTCGGTGATGTCGGCCGGGATGGCAATCTCCATCGGAAGAAAGACATTCGTTGCCGGGGCAATCGTCCCTTCTTCGTCACCCCCTCCGATCGGCTTTCCTCCGAGTGTGGCGGACCAAGAGACTTTGTAGGACTGCGGCGTCCGAGCATCGCTGATCAGCACCGCCTGCTTAACGACTTTTTCCCCTGGGCGGAACGATTTGTTTTTGTGCGTGAATGCCTCGGGCGCACCTGCGATCCACGCAAGGAAATCGCTATTAACCTCCTTCATTACACGGCCCGATGGCAATGTTTCCCAATTGGTTTCCAAGAACCCAACGTGCGTTGAGCGAAGGGTGGGTTTCCACACACCCCGGAACCCTGGAGCAAACGGCGGCTGCGGAACCTCAACGTGTGTGCCTTGGGTTATCCAGCATTGTGCGAAGGCATTCCATGGCACCATTCCGCCTGTGAGTCCGGCGGTGCGCCAGCTCCTCCATGTGTTTCGGATGAACAGGCTTTGCATATCCTGAACAGGCTCGGGAGCATTGAGAATTCGTTCCCAATCCTGCCCGCCCCATGTGTTTGGCCCGGTCATGCTAAAGCGCAGGGCGCGGCGATAGTTCCGCGGTTCTTTGAAAAATGCCTCGGAACCCCCATAGATGCTGGCGAATTCCATGGCCCAAGGTTCCGAGCTGATTGTAGGGCGGTAGCCTGCGCGACCGCGCATCCACGAGCAGTTGAGCGGTGTTCCAAACTCGATGGCCGTGTAGGGCACGTCGCCTGTCTTGACGTATTCACTCAACCATTCCTCGCGCTCCTGGAGGGGGATGAAATTCAGGTAATGATTCGCCGTAAAGATATCACCAGCGCGATTGCCCGCATGCGTAAAAACGGGACGGGTCGGATCCGCCGATTTAATCATCGCGAGTGCTTCAGCAAGCCCGGGAGGCAGAGGATCCACGGCGAGAAGTTTCGCCCTCTGTCCGAGATAGCGTGGGTTTTGGTCGCTTGGGTGGTTGGCGAGATTTCCGGTAGTGCCCCATATCAGGATCGAGGGATGGTTGCGCAGGCGGCGCATTTCTGCCTCCATGACTTCACGGTATCTGTCGCGATTTTTGTCCCAAATGGGACGCCATTCCGAGTCAAAGATGAAGCGATTTGCCGATTGTGCGACACCGATGAGTGGCATCCCGATCTCGTCGGTGCGCTCTGCCCAGAGATCGTTAAACTGCAACTTGCCACGCTCGTAAAAATTCTCCGGCCAGATTTGCACAATATTGAAGCCTTGGCTGCGCATCCCCTTGAGCTGCGGATCCATCGTCGCCGCCTGTCCGCGACCGGAATCCAGCAACACCGGACGCAGTCTCAGGGGGGTGCCATTCAAGAAAATGTCACGTCCGTCGATCCACACCTCACGAAAGCCAAATCGCACTGCGAATTGATCATTCAACCCCGAACCCGTCGCGCTAAGCTTGAGGGTATAGAGATTTGGTTGATCAAGATCCCAGAACTTCGCATCAGTCCATGCCGAACTCACTTTAAGGACTTGCGTGCCTTTCAGAGTTCCTGGGACGGTTTGGGTGAAGACTTTTACCTCAGCACCCGCAGCATCGGTGATGCTCGCGGAAAATTGAATATCCCCCGCGGCGAGCAAATCTTTAATCTCTACCTCAAGAGCGATTTCGCCTTTGCGTGTGGACGTCTGAACGAAAACATCGCTGATGTAAGCCCCTTGCGGACGGCTTTCCAAAAAGACCTCCCCAATCAAGCCGGCGCTCTGAAGTTTTGCTTTGGACTTTGTTTCCTGTGCGTAGCCCATGAAGTTCGTGATTTCCCCCTCATCCGGCGTCGCCACAACAATCACCCGAACCGTGGCCTGCTCGCCCGGCTTCACAGCCTTTGTAATATCTACCATTCCATATGGCCAAGTGACTTTCCCGCATTCCTTACCATTGACCCAAACTTCGGCATCCGTGCTTACCCGTCGAAAATCCAGAAGAATTGCCCGTCCGCTCCATTCTTTGGGAACGGCGATGTCACGCTCATACCATGCGGAGCGCAGGTCGCCGCCGGGGATTTTCCAGCCCTCACCCGAGCCTTTCTTTTGAATATTTCCAAGCAAGCTCCCTCCGCCCGCCCATGTTCCCGGCACCCATATGCTTCCCCAGTCATTGTTCGACGGTTGCTGAGCTGTTGTGCCTGTGGCCGGCTGGAACTTCCACAGTCCGTTTAAATTGATCAGCGCGCGGGTGCTGGAAACTTCCACTGTGGGTCCCTGCGACGTGGGCTGCGAAGGGATTTCTTGGGCTGTCAGCGTTGATGTGAGAATGAGAACTAAGGCGGTAATTTTTTTCATGGAATATGCGAAGAATTTTTTTCAGGGAAGGTTATGACGGGAGGAGGTTTTAATGCCGATTCAAAGCACCGCCCCGTTGCGGTTTCTCGGAGGCGATGACCCGGACGCGGACGAAGCGTTTAGTGGGAGGAGTTAGATGATCCGTGCTGAAGCAGCACATGAGGTAAGGAGAGGTTGGAGCGGTCAAATTCATCTTGAATGTAGTAAATTGGAACTAAGCCGCGCCCTTGAGCAGGCATTGGGCGTAGAGTAAGGCGGCTGGATTCGTGGCGGTGCGGCCAGCGAGCGAAATAAGGGAGAGTCGGATGATGCCCTTGCCGTGCCGAATTTCGGCGGCGGCCAATGCCGGTCGTGGGGTTGCTCCCCAGCCGGCTTCGCCGCTGACGAGGATGGGTGACCAACTTTCGGCTTGGAAGGTGGCGGGAAGCAGCGGGGTGATTCGATCCACGGAGGCGTCGTGCCAGTAGCGGAAATCACCGGCGGCGAAAGGCGCGACAAGCGGATGGCCGGTGGCACGAGAGGCGAAATCCAGCGGAGCGAAACCGCAGGGCTTCACTTCAACGACGGTATTGTTTATTGAATACGAACCAGGCGGGAGTTCGCTCAAAACCAACGTCGCGCCGGCGGCTACGCGTGCCAGCAACCGCTTTTGCTCGGCCGGTTTTTGGGGCCAACAATCGGCGAGGATCACCGGAGCATCCGCGGCGATGCGGGCGTTGAGCTCCCGAGCGAGTTGCTCGCCAGGGCCACCGTTTCGAGTGAGCGAGATGACCAACGGGGCAGACTTGGCAGGCTTCGGCCAGACGCAAAGGTCGATCCTGTTGTCATTAATGATCCGGCCCTTTTTGTCGCACAGTGCGACCCGGACCGTGACGGTTTCGCAGGAACTCACGTCGGGGGCTTTGAGCGGGACGTGGCCTTGGAAGGCCGGTGCACAGGCCAGAGGGCGCGCCGGGGTGACGGCGGTGGAGAGCACTTTCCCACCCTGTTCGACCTGATAGCGCAGGGTCCAGCCGGATGGGGTTTCGTGGGTGTCGTTTGCCAGCCAGAGTTCTGCTTGAAAGCGCTCGCCGGAGCGCACGGAGAAGCGGTCGCAACGCAGCATGGGCAGCCACGGGGCGAGCGCATCGCGACAGGCGAACCAAGCGGGTTTGGGACGGCGTTCGCAGTCCACGATGGATTTCATCCAACCAGCGGGCCAGGCGTCGATGAAAAGATGGACTGCGCAACTCACGAGACGGTCATGACGACGGTAGGCCTCGGTCTGCAATTGGATGGCTTCCGCTTGGTAGCGCTGCGAGACGGCAACCCAGTCAGCAAGCGTCGCCGGGCGGTCGAAGAAAAGCGGCTGGTGGCGACCGGATTGCGCGTGCGAAATCTCGTCGGGCGTCCAGGCGGCTTCGGCGGCAGCATCACCGGGAGCGGGCAGCCAACCGGCTGGGTAGCGTCGCCGCATGAGACCCACGGGGTCGAGACCTTCAGCTCCATACTCGCCGCAGGCGTAACACCAATCTGCTTTTACGCCGGGGAAGAAACCGCGATGGAGTTTCCCAAAGGGCAAGCCGTGGCCTTGATACCACATCGAATACATGTGGGAATCAGGGAGCCCTTCGGCGGGCGGGTCATAGTCACCATCGACATACTTGATGGCGACATCAGGGTGGTCGATGCGCATGGCGGCGGCGGCGGCGGTGAAGAAGGTTTCCAACTCGGTGCGGTCAAGGTGGCGGTGACCGACTTTTCTCCAGTGGCCGGGGAAGGGCTCGTTGATGAACGAGACGAGGATGGAGGACGCATGGCCGCGCAAGTGGCGGGCCATTTCACCGGCTTGGCGGACTGCCTCGCAGAACTGAGGGCGACGCAGGTATCCGAAGAGAGGCAAGTCGGACTGAAGCATCACGCCGAGGCGGTCAGCAGCCTCGTAGACCTCGCGTTGCACGGGCCGTTGGGTGAGACGGAGAAAATTAAAATGGGTGAGACGGGCGAGCAGCAGGTCATCACGCAATTCGTCGAGACGACCATTCATGACGGACTGTTGCTCGTAGCCCATGGTATTCGCGCCGCGGAGGCGGATCAGACGGTCATTGAGGAAGAGACGGCCTTTGGGGGTGGTGCTTTCGTCGATACGAAAGGTGCGGACGCCGAAAATCCGACTGGCGGTGTCGATGACGGCACCAGTTTCATCATCGAGTCGAATCTGGGCGCGATAGAGCCACGGGGTTTCGGGAGACCACCAGCGGGCTTTCGCAAGCGGCACCGTCACCAAGAAACGATTGATGCCACCGGCGGAGGCCGGCAGGTCGGCCAAAGGATGCCACGATACGGCGCGACCCGGGAAGTTTTCTCCGAAGATGGCATAAGAGACGCCGGTCTGAGCTGGGGTGGCATCACAGTTGCGAACCTCGATGGAGAGTTCGACGGAGGCCAGATCGGGGAGAGTGCGAGCCCAGACGTCGTGCACGAATACCCGTGGCCGCGCCTCGATGGTGACGGGGCCGAGCAAGCCCATGCCGGCCGGGCAGTGGTGCCAGCCGGTGCCCGGGCCGTCCCAGCCGGGGCCGGTCGAGCCATAGATTTTGTCCCCTTCGGGCACACCATCCGCGACATCCCAGACACCGTCGTTG
>JBGSMR010000459.1:0-15042 GCA_041740065.1 Chthoniobacterales bacterium | reverse complement strand
GCGCTCCAGAGCAAAAAAAATCGGAGCCCCTCTCGATACGGAGGTTGACGCCTCCTGAATCAACACATAGAAATCAAATCACACCCGCATTCCATAGCTTATTTTATGCTTCTGCTGGTCTAAAAATCGGGCCCACCCCAGCGTGAAGCATCGCAAGACATTGGGTCGCCATCAAAAGCCGGTGTCGATTGACCCGGTCAATCAGCACCCCTGCGAAGGGTCCTAGCACAATCGATGGAAGCTGAGTTGCAAGGCCCACAACAGCAAGCCACAGTGGTGATTGCGTCAGTTCATAGACCACCCAAACTGTCGCTGTATTGGTCATCCACGATCCCACCAGCGAGACCCACTGACCACCAAAATACAGGCGGAAATTTCGTGACCGGAAAGGAACTAAAATCTTCAACGTATCACCAAGATACATCCTTGAACGCAAACGGCGCCAGAAGAAGAAATAGAACGAGGCATCCGTCGATCCCGATGCGAACGACCCGGAGTTGCAGATTAAGTGCTCGAGGAGGGACTTGAACCCACACTCCTTGCGGAACCAGATCCTAAGTCTGGCGCGTCTGCCAATTTCGCCACTCGAGCGTCTTATAATTTTATCAAATCAGATAATTTAATCCAATTCCACCGCTCTTTTCCCGCAATTGACAGCTTGCGACTCCAGACGATAGATAGAATTTTTAGCATCGTCGGGTGGTGACCGCAAGCGGATAAGCAAGTGGACATACCCCGAAAATTTGGATTATCAGTCTCTTTTTTTTAACAGTGACATCATGGGGCATTTCACCTGGTATCCTCGCCAGCGGAGATTTTCGACCCGAACTAAAAATCTACATGCCAGTCACGGCTCGATCCGTTTTCCTCCAGCATCGCCACACCAATATTTAATAGCGTTCGCCGCTCAGGCGCAAAGTTTCCCAGATGGCAGGCGGGTTGCTTGTGGGTTGTGGGTGTGTTAGACCTGATCACTCACCAATCGGGAATACCAGTTTCCATTCCTCAACTGTGTCAAAAATTTTTAAGATCCTGTGAATCAGCCATCCAGCACCTTGTCGTCTGACCCGAAAAAATCCAACCTCCCCGTGGTTGCAATCATTGGTGGAGGCTTTGGAGGGCTTTCTGCCGCCCGCGCGCTCAAGGACGCTCCCGTCCAGATCATCCTGATAGACCGCACGAATCATCATCTTTTTCAGCCACTGCTCTATCAAGTGGCAACTGCTGGACTCTCTCCTGCCGACATTGCCAAGCCTATCCGATCTATCCTCCGCGGCCAGCGCAACGTTATCTGCGAAATGGCCGAAATCACAGGAATTGACGTCGAGACGAAAGAACTCACCAGTCCCCAGGGCAACCGCACGTACGACTACCTGATCCTCGCCACAGGTGCCCGGCATTCCTATTTTAGCCATCCCGAATGGGAAGCGCTAGCTCCTGGATTGAAAAGCCTGGGTGACGCCCTCGAGATTCGCCGCCGCGTCCTTACCGCCTTTGAGGAGGCCGAGAAAATCAAGGACTCCGACCGCCGCCTCGCCCACATGACATTCGTGATCGTCGGTGGTGGTCCGACTGGCGTCGAAATGGCCGGTGCTATTAGTGAGCTCGCTCAACACACGCTCACCGACGATTTTCGCCACATTGACCCCAAGCACACCCGCGTCATCCTCGTCGAGGCCAGCCCGCGTATCCTATCTACCTACCCCGAGGACCTCTCCGCTAAAGCCGTCGAGCAACTTGAATCCCTCGGCGTTGAAGTTAGGCTCGCCGATCCAGTCCAAAATATCGAGGCCGGGACCGTCACCCTCAAGAGCGGTCCGATCGCTTGTGACACCGTCATTTGGGCCGCTGGCAACGAAGCATCCGGTTTGGCAAAAAAGATTCCCGTCGAAACCGACAAACAAGGCCGCGCGAGAGTTCGCCAAGACCTCACTATTCCTGGTCATCCCGAGGTCCAGGCCATCGGCGACATCATCGTCATTAAAGATAAAAAGGGAAATCCCGTCCCCGGTGTCGCCCCCGCTGCCATGCAGGCTGGCGAGCACGCCGCTAAAAACATCTGTCGCCAGCTCGATGGGAAAGAGCCCACTGACTTCTGGTATTTTGATAAAGGCAGCTTGGCCACGATCGGCCGCCATCGTGGTATAGGGGACCTCGGGTTCATTAAACTCTCCGGCATCATCGCGTGGCTCGCCTGGGCTTTTATCCATCTCTTCTTCCTTATCGGTTTCCGTAACCGACTTTTCGTTTTCTTCCAGTGGGCATTCGCATACATCACCTATTCTCGGGGGGCCCGCCTGATCACCGCCAAGCCCCGCGACGAATGAGATAGGGGAAATGCCCACTCAGAAAATGGGCCGAATTTTGATCAAACGTTCGGAGATTTTGTAGCCAACCCGATCTGGATTGACGGACGTTCACTCCGTGTTGTTCATGATGCGGATGTCCGCACCGTCACCAGTCCCGAAATCCGAACCGATATCGCCGTGCGAACGCTCAACCCGAATCGACGCGGCGCGTGGGTTTGCGATTCTCGGGCTTGCGTTTGTGAACCTGCATGCGTTTGCGTCCCTGGACTACTACAGATCGTTTTTCTACGCAGCCTCGGAAAGCGAAGGGGTGGATTTCTGGGCTCAATTTCTCGTCGAGTTTTTCATCTCCGGCAAGTGCGTGGCGATGTTGGCATTTCTGCTTGGCTTTGGGATCGCGATGCAGGAACGACGCGCCGACGCAGCTGGACAAAATGCGGGTCCGCTGATCCGGAAGAGGATGCTTATCTTGATGCTGTTCGGATTCCTCCACATGCTCCTGATGTGGTGGGGTGATGTTCTTTTCGCGTATGGCGTGCTGGGTTTAGGCGTCTTGTTTTTTCGGAATGTCTCGTCGCGTGCACGCCGTTTCTGGAGTGCAGGATTGATTGGGGGTTGTCTCATCATTTTCCTCGGACTCTCCGTGATTCCTCAGCCTATGGAAGATGTCGAATTGGCTGAAACTTCTGAAATCACTCCTATTGATCGTGCCGATCCAGGACCTGCGCCCGAAGTGGATAGCGATAAGGACAGCGATTGGTTTGAGGATCACGTGATTATTCCGCTTTACGACACCTACAGCGGTGGATCTTTTACGGATGTTTTCCGGGTACGGATGATTGAGTCGTTGTTCAACCAACTTGCTTTACTGTTAGGTCTCCCCGTCTATCTCGGGGTCGCAATCCTCGGATATGAGGCTTGTCGTAGTAGCTGGATCCCGCCGGAGTCCATTCGGCTGACAGGCGTCAGATGGCTGGGGGCCATTCTCGTCGTGAGTGGCGGCGTTGCTTTATTCTCCGCATGGCTAGCCGTCGCGGATCCTTCAAATCCGCTCACGGCGCCGGCATACGTGCTCTCAATTGCAGCGGGTCTCGTAATCGCCGGGATGTATTTTGTGTTAATACTCCGCCTACAGTCAGGAAATTTCGTAGTCCGCATGATGGCACCGGTCGGACGCATGGCACTTACCAACTATCTTCTCCAGAGCGCCGTGGGGTGTTTCGTTTTTCATCCCTACGGTCTCGGTTGGTATGAGAGAGTCTCATTTAGCGAGGTCGTCGTCTTGGCCGCGGCGATGGCCATTGTTCAGATTATTTTCTCGCAGCTATGGCTCAAGAACCACCGCTTCGGGCCGATGGAGTGGCTGTGGCGGCGGGCGATTTACCCGCACCGTCCGCACCCGGAAAACTAGCAAAGAGTGAGTCGGCGGGAGGGATTCGGGTGCAAAACGATGGGATGTGAGGGCTGCTAGATTCGCAATGTCAATAAACGGGCGCGCCTCAGCCGAAACCGCCTGATTAAGAAATTCGGCGGCAGGCATTGAGGTAGGCGGGAGCAAATCTCAGATGCGGGGGCAGCAAAGGAATTGCTGACGGCAATACGCCATCCAGCAGTTTCCATAGCACAGGATGCAATGCGGCCCCTTCAAGGCGGAGTTTTATCTGCAATGCGGGCGGAATGAATTCCAGCGCGAGGGCATGGAATACCGGTGAGAGCATCCGCATGTGCATCGGACCCTCGGGATGGACAACCGCATTTGCAATTTCCGCGCACGTGGGATCGGAGCCGAGCAGGGGGCCATTGATCATCATTTTCCAATAGGATTCGAATTCGCTCCAGTTGTCTGGAAAACGGTCAGGTGGCAGTCCGAAAACCTCCGCAAACGCCACGTTTTCGGCGAGAAAATCATCGAGTTCGTGTCGCTCCAGTGGCCGAATGAACCGCTGAAACATGGTGACGCTGCCCATCATCAGCGTCGCCATCACCCAAAGTTGGGCGTCAGGGTCAAAGGCGGAGTATCCCGGGCCTCGCACGGCCTTGTGAGCGGTGGCCACTTGGGCGCGGGTTTGTGCGATTTCCTCAGCATTTCCGAATGCGATTGCATACACCGCATTCAGGGTCCTCCGAAGACGACCGGTTGAGTCTGATCGAAAATTGCTATGGTGAGCGACTCCTTGGGCAACTGCGGGATGAGCAACCTGTAATACTGCCGCCCCCGGACCGCCAAGTAAAACCAAGCGCTCCCGGTTGATTAACCACGTGCGCGAATCTGAGCTGAAGGGAAGTGATTTTTTCATCAGGTAAAGCAGGTCACAAAATTGAGCTACCGCGGAGGATGTGTTAACAATACGGATCGTGTCAGAGTTGTGCGGAAACCGGAAGTGCACCCCGTGCTATTCGAGTGTATTGCTTTAATTGTTTCAGAGCAGTTGATTCAAGTATGGTCGGATTTTTTGCTTGAGGTCTTGGGGCAGAAACGGAGAACGTCACTCATGGAAGACCTTTCTGCTTTTTTCCCGGACGCCGATACATTCTTTACGGCAAATTTCCCGGTTGGGTTGACGTTTGATGATATTTCGCTGGCAACCGGGTATTCAGACATTCTGCCGCGCGACGCGAACCTCTCCGTCTCACTGTCTGAATCATTGAACCTGCAGATCCCAATCATCTCATCGGATATGGATACCGTGACTGAATCAGCCATGGCCATCCGCATGGCCCTGAACGGTGGGCTCGGGTTGATCCACTACAATATGTCCGACGACATGCAGGTAAAGGAAGTGGCGCGCGTGAAAAACCACATCCATGGATTCATCCGCGAACCAATTAAGGTGAATGCGGAGCAGTTGATCGGCGAAGTGCTGGATCGGATCTCTCGGAAAAATTTTGGTTTCAGCACGTTTCCTGTAGTTGATGAACGGGACCGGTTGCTTGGGCTATTGCCGGGAAGTTGTGTGAAAGAGCGTTATCGCGGTCGCACGGTGCGTGAGGCAATGACGCCGCGAGCGGACGTGTATACGATGCGTGAGGCAGAGATTCGAGACAACCCGATTGAGGCAGCAGATCGCTTTTTCACGGATCACCTCGGAATCCATAAACTGTTGATTGTCGATGATGATGACATCTTGTGTGGATTGTTCACGTTGAGTGATATTGAGCGCATTGACGAAGAATCGACCCGAATCGTGAAGCCTGCTCGGGACGATCGGTTCCGCTTGCGCTGTGGCGCGGCAGTAGCTTCGCACCGCCATCCTGATGGCTCGCTGAATGCGGATCGAATCGTGACGCATGTTGGCCGCTTAGTCGACGAGGGGATTGATGCGGTGGCAGTTTCCACCGCGCACGGATTCTCCAAAGGCGTTGGAGATTCGGTGAAACTCCTGCGTGATCAGTTTCCACAGCTCACGCTCATCGCCGGCAATGTCACCAGCGCTGAGGGCGTGGCGTTTCTTGCTGGTGCGGGTGCGGACTGCATCAAGGTGGGGCAGGGGCCGGGGTCAATATGCACGACGCGTGTCGTGGCCGGCGTGGGGATTCCACAAATGACAGCGCTCTACGTCAGCGTCCGGGAGGCAGCGAAGCATGGAGTGACAGTGATCGCTGACGGAGGCATCACAAAGTCTGGCGACATGGTAAAGGCACTCACCCTTGCGGATGCGTTAATCTGTGGTGGCTTGCTGGCTGGTTGCGATGAAGCGCCGGGACGGATTTTGGAGATCAACGGAAAACTTTATAAGCAATACCGCGGCATGGGCAGCAGGGAAGCAATGAAGGACGGCTCGGCATCCCGTTACGGGCATGACAAAAAAGATGCCTCATCCAAGGCGGCCCCGGAAGGTATCGAGGCACTGAAGGAAGCTGTGGGGCCGCTGGATGGAGTGCTCCGCGAGCTTAATGGGGGCATCCAATCCGGGATGGGCTACCTCGGTGCCCGTGATCTTGCCACGCTCCGCACGAATGCCCGCTACATCCGGGTGAGCCCTGCCGGACAGAAAGAAGCTGCGCCTCACGATGTAATCACGGTGAAAGCATCCACCACACCGGCCAACGAATAGTCGGGACGCACCGACGGGTTTTACTTTACAATTTTTGATTTAAGACATGGCACTTATTCCATTTTGCAGCCACCTCATCGCCGATACAGGAATCTCCACGGGAGACGAAGGAAAGGGGCGGTTGATTTTAGAAATCATCGACGAGCTTCGCGAATCTACGGGAGATCCAAATGCCGTCGCCGCGGTAATGAAAGTTAACGGTGGATCGAACTCCGGGCATTCCGTGGGCGATGTGAAGTTGAACTTAATCCCTGGTGGGGTGGTCGATGCGACGCTGCCGCATTTGCTCATCGGATGCGGTGTAGTCGCAGATCCTCGCAAATTTTTATGGGAGGCTGCCTACGCTGAATTGCACGGTCACCGCACTTTGAATCGCTTGAGAATCGACGAGCGCACTTTGGTCTCGGATTTGTCGCACCGGTTGTTGGATCTCGCTTGGGAAGATTATCGAGTGTATGTGCTTGAGGAGGATCCGCGCGGTTCGACAGGCAGGGGAATTACCCCAGCATATACCGATGAAATTACGCAAATGCAGATTACTTACGCCGATTTTCGTACGGAAAAAGCGGTGTTTGCGCGTAAACTCACGCAGCGGATTGATCGTGCGCTTCGTACTATCGAGCATGTTTGCCAGCTTCAGCCCAGTCGGTGGATCGAATTGCTCGAAACTCTGACAACAGCAGAAACGCGTGCAAATCACGAGACGATTGCTGCCGGAATTTTTGACCGCTCCGAGTTCGATTTCACACGATTTGCGGGCGATGGGCCATTCAAACTCAATACCGATCTGCTCATCGAATCCGTGTGGCAGGCAGGGCAGACGCTGCTGCCCTGCATCACGGACGTGCGCGAAATTGTGCTGGAGAGCTTGGAGGCCGGACGCAGTATTATCGGCGAGTTTGGTCAGGCCTACTGGTTGGACAAGCGGCATGGATTTCCGCCAAACGTCACCGCATCGCATACGTTTACGCCGGAATTTTTTCAATCTGCTGGCATCCCTGTGCAGCCTGTGCACACGATTGGATGTTGCAAAGCCTATGATACAAAGGTTGGGACGCATGTGTTTTTGACGGAACTCACCGACGCTCATCCGCTCGGACGGGCCTTGCGTCGTATCGAGTTTGGATCGACTACCGGACGTCAACGGATGGTTGGATGGTTTGACGCGGTCGAGAAAGGCGATGCGTTGCGTTACGGCGGATATCAGGATCTTGCCCTTAATAAACTCGATGCGCTTTCGTACGGCGGTGATTGGCAAACGGGGGAACTTGCAATTTGTGTGGCATATGAAACCGCAGACGGCACCCGGGTGCCACATGTGCCACGAGACGATACGTTTCGGCGGACGTTGAAGCCGGTGTATCGGACTTGTCCGGGTTGGTCCGAAGACCTCTCGGGAATCCGGAAGTTTGACGATCTCCCAACTAATGCGAAGCGCTATGTCAGCGAGGTCCTGTCAGCAATTATCCGCGTGGCATACGGTGAGCAGTGCCCGCCAATACTTCCGAATTTGCGATACATCGGCGTCGGGCCGCTGAGGAGTCAGATCATCAAAGACGTGCCCGCCACTGAAGTCTTGATAGCGGGTGTGTTGCATTAAAACCCGCACGTCGCTGCTTGCTTGCATCACTGGGCTGTGGGACGCTTTGAGTGTGCCAATCCCTGGTGTCATTTTGATGGTGTTTCTTGCGCTGCTGCAGGTCGGTCAAGCCGCGCCGTGGAACATCCAACAAATCGATGGGCGTGATGGGGTGCCGGTTGAGCAGGTGGCTGGATTTCACAGCCTCGGGCCACCGGTGACGAGTGGAAGAATTATCTCTGCGACTTCGGGGAAATCTTCCATGCAGCTCAGGATTGACAGCCGCGAAGCGCTTTTAAATGGGGTAAGGCATTGGTTGTCCTTTCCTGTTCGCAAGAAGGACGGAACGGTTTGGGTCAGTCGAATGGATGTCGCCCGCACAATCGATCCGGTATTCCGTCCTGCTGGCATTGAAGGCGTGCGGACCTTCGACACAGTGGTGCTGGACCCGGGTCATGGAGGGCATGACAAAGGAGCGTCTAGTCCCTTGGGAGTAGAGAAAGAATTTGCCCTCGATCTGTCGCGGCGGGTGAAGACCCGCTTGGAGAAGGCTGGACTGAAAGTGGTCATGACTCGAAATTCCGACGTCTTTATTCCATTGGAATCCCGTCCTGCGGTAGCGTCCCGACAGGCGCGCTCGATCTTTGTTAGCATTCATTTTAATGACGCAAGCTGGCGGCCTGCAGCTAGCGGCATTGAGATTTTTTGCATTCCACCGCGTGGGACTCCTCCCACAGGACAGGAAAAAACACTCGCTAGAGACCTGCAGTCGGTCCCTGGTTATGATCTGGAGCCGCAGAATTTTGCTCTAGCGAATGCGATATTTCATTCCATGCGAGGGCGGGTTCCCTTGGTGGATCGCGGCGTGAAACGTGCACGGTTTAAGGTTCTGCAGCTCGCAAAGGTGCCTGCCGTGCTGATCGAAGCGGGATTTCTGACTAATCCCACGGAATCTCGGAAAATCGCGGCTGCCTCGTGGCGAGATACCATGGCGGACGCAATTGCCGCGGGGATTCTTGAATATCAAAAGCTCGCAAGTCACAAATCTGCCCCGCGCACCGTTGTGGAGTGGGGTGGACGGGCGACCACGGATTTCATTACCGAGGAATAGGCACGAGGGCAACGCAGACAGCGGATGAAAATTGCACTGATACGTCGCGGGTATTCTTCGTCGGGTGGGGCTGAATCCTACTTGCGACGATTAGCGGCGGGGCTTGCCACAGCGGGTCATCATCCCGTCCTTGTGACAACCGGAGATTGGCCGCTTTCGGCTTGGATGAACGATGCAGTCGTGCGCGTCGATGCACGTACGCCAGAACAATTTGCCCACGCGACTCGCCGTGTTTCAGCAAATTGTGATGTTGTGTTCAGCATGGAGCGGATCGGGCGCTGTGACATCTACCGTGCTGGAGATGGGGTGCATCGTGCGTGGCAGGCCCGGCGGCGCGCATTCGAGCCAATTTGGAAGCCCTGGCTGCGGCTCTTCAATCGGAAGAACGCGAGTTTGTTGCGGCTGGAGCAGGATACGTTTTCTTGCGAAGGAGCCAGATGGGTGATCGCAAACTCGGACATGGTGCGCGACGAGATTTTAGCAAACTTTGATTATTCCAAGGAACGCGTTGTGGTAATTCGAAACGGATACGATCTGGCCCGAAGTAACGGCACTGGAGACCGAAACATGGTGCGAGCACTTAATCACGTCCCGAACGACCATGCGATGATCCTCTTCGCTGGGAGTGGTTGGGAGCGTAAGGGGCTGCGATTCGCGGTAAATGCAGTAAAAACAATCCCAAACGCCACGTTGGTGGTTGCGGGGAAGGGGACTTGGCGAGGGCCGCTTCCTAAGAATGTCCGGTTGATTGGGCCGGTAGCTGATATGACAGATCTCTATACAGCAGCGGATGTTTTTGTGGCTCCTACGATTTATGATCCCTTTTCAAATGCTTGCTTGGAAGCGTTGGCCGCAGGACTCCCGGTAGTGACAACCGACGCAAATGGGTTCTCGGAAATCCTTTCCGATGGAGTTCACGGGAGCATTATTCGACCTGGAGATGATGGCGCATTAAAGTCCGCCCTTGAGCATTGGGTGGGTCAGCGAGGGAATATGACCGTGCGATTAGTCTGCCGCACGCTTGCTCAAGAATACTCCGAGGATCGCAACCTGCGATCAACTCTTGACGTGATTAATCATGCAGCAGGGCGATAGCCACCGCATCGGTATCCGAGAGGTTTTCGAAAACAAAGTCTGGTGCGTGCGCGCGGAGTTCTTCTACCGGATATTGGCCAGTAGCGATTGCGACAGTTTTTGCTCCGACGGCACGTCCACATTCAATGTCGCGCGGCGTGTCGCCAATCACGTAGATCGCCTCGGGCGGAAAATTTACGCCATGGCGCTCCAGCGCGCGGGCATGAGCGAAGTGCCCGAGTTCATTTCGATCCTGATGGTCGTCAGCAAACGCACCGAACTCGAAATAATCCCACACGCCATAGTGCGCAAGTTTGATCTCGGCTCCCCGGCTTAGATTGCCGGTCAGAAGTGCTAACACGCAGCCAGGTTCAGATTTCAGCCGCTCTAGTAACGCGACAATTCCGGGCAGCACCCTTCCGGGATGCTTACTCATTAGCGGTCGGAGATGGTGCAAATATGCGTCGAGTAGCGCAGCAATATTTTCAGTGGATTCTGCGAGCCTGTGCTTTTGCAGCAGCAGCCGCGCGATGGCGGCATCGGTTGCTCCAGCCAAAGTTATGCCAGAGAGGTCTTCTTTGACACCAAAGCGATCCGCCATAGCGGCGATGAGTGCACTCTCGCCGGCACCTCCAGAAGTAATGAGCGTGCCGTCGATATCAAAAAGCAAAAGTCGCCGGAATTCCGGAGGCCTACTCGTCGGCATCGTCCTCGTCGTCGTGCTCGTCTTCTTCCTCGTGGAAGATTTCGCCGGCCTTGCTGAAACGGCGCTTGCGCTTGGTCGCAGGCAGTGGACTCAATGTCATTCCAAGAGAACGACCGGTGAGTTTTGGCTCCATATCGACATGTGCCATGGTGGAGAGGTCCTCCTTGACGCGTAACATCACAGCCATCCCGATGCTTTGGTGCGCCATCTCGCGTCCCCGAAACTGCAGGCCAATTTTCAGCTTGTTCCCCTTATCGAGAAAGTCTTCTGCACGCCGGACTTTCGTCATGTAGTCATGCTCGTCGATGTTGGCGCGGAATTTGATTTCCTTCACCTTGCTGACAGCCTGCTTTTTGTCTTTCTCCTGCTTCGCTTGTTCATAACGGAATTTTCCGTAGTCGACGATGCGACAAACCGGAGGATTGGCCGTGGATGCAACTTCGACCAGATCAAGACCGAGGCTTTTCGCCTTACGCAATGCGTCTTCGACTTTGAGGACGCCGAGTTGCTCATTGGTGGCGGCGATGACAACGCGCACTTCACGAGCGCGAATGCGATCGTTAATGCGATGTTCGTAACGTGGGGTCACAGGACCTCTGAATTTAATGGCTATGGCAGTGTGGAGTTGAGGTGAATAGAACCTGGTTGAAAAAGTCGCAATTTGCGGAATGACGCAGTGGATGTGCCGCCGAACCAACGACAGCGATGGGGAAAACGACATCGCTTTTCCCCTGCCATGTCTGGAGAGGCTGGATGATGATGTCGTGGATAGGGTTCAAACAGGCAAAGTGGATTCTTTGAACATCGGCGGTCGTGTGTCCAATGGTCGGCACTCGCTTTAGGGAGAATGTGTAATTCGTGCAAGTCGAAATTTGATCTGAATCCCTTCAATTTTACAACGAGCGATTGCGCCAAGCCCCTGTCGTCTGCGATAGTCTCCGGATCGATATGGATAAATTCTCTCAAGATGACGTGCTAGCAGTGCTGAAAAACGTGAAGTACCCAGGGTTTAGCCGGGACATTGTTTCTTTCGGTCTGGTTAAGGGGATTGTGATTGACGGTGCGGATGTGGAGGTGCAACTCAACCTCTCTACCAACGAGCCGAATGTGGCTGCCGAGATTCGTGACCGCTCCGTCGAGGCTTTGCGCACGTTAGAGGGAGTTCTGGATGCACGCGTGAAGATTGACATCCAGGCCCCCGCCGCTCCCGCCGGGGCTACGGGTCCGCAGAAACTGAACGGCGTAAAACACATCATCGCCGTGGCCAGCGGCAAGGGAGGTGTGGGTAAATCTACAGTCGCGACAAACTTGGCGGTGACGCTTCAGCGTGCAGGTTCACGGGTGGGGCTTTGTGATTGTGATCTCTACGGCCCGAGTATCGCGCTCATGTTTGGCGGAAATGATCGCCCCATGGCCGATGATGATAACAATATCATCCCGATCCAACGGCTGGGGATCCAGCTCATGTCGATGGGTTATCTTGTCGAGGATGCTTCGCCTGCCGTGCTTCGAGGTCCCATGGTGACACGTTACACGCAACAGTTTCTCAAACAAGTTGCGTGGGGAGATCTGGATTATTTGATCTTGGATCTTCCGCCGGGAACGGGCGACATCCAGTTGACGATTGTCCAAACGGTGGCGTTGTCCGGAGTCGTTATTGTCACGACGCCTCAAGAAGTTGCATTGATTGATGCCCGCAAGGCGAGCACGATGTTTCAAAAGACCAATGTTCCGATCTTGGGACTTGTCGAAAACATGAGTTACTTTTTGTGTCCCTCAGATGGTGTCCGTTACGACATCTTCGGCAGCGGCGGAGGTGCAAGAGAGGCGAAGCGTCTTGGAGTGGAACTACTGGGTGAGATTCCGATTGAAATGGCTTTGCGCGAAGGAGGGGATGTGGGACGGCCAGTGGCCGGATTTGCTCCAGAAACAGTTTCCGCAGTCGCTTTTGAATCGATTGCCTCCCGCATTCAAAAGGCATTACCGGTGTGAGTGGAGTTGACGAATTGAAATTCTGTGGCAATAACAAAATAATCTTATGAGTGCCCCCAAAACCGAGGTTGTCTTCGATCTCGTTAAAAACTCCTCTCTTTACCGCGAGTATCTGGCCGAACGGGAAGAAATTTTACGCCACAAGTGGATCGAAAGCGAGAAAGCTGGCAAGGATATCGGCTTTGAACGTGCCTTGCTCGATTGGATTATCAAATACCGCTCCGCCTGGCGCGACGACCGTGGTCGACAACCCCGCCAGCCATCCGACGCAGTTGCTCCGACCGAGCCAAGTGCTGAGGATCCAAAATAGATATTTGTGATCGTTCCTGACGAACATACGGTCATCGCCGCCGAAGGCTCCCGAAACTTGGTTGTAGCCATGGGCGCAGATGCAATCCGTAAAGCGCTGCGGCGTATCGCGGACGAAATCTGCGAACAGAATACGGGGATTGACCGTCTTGTGATCGCAGGGATCCCGACCCGTGGCGCAGAAATTGCCCGGAGGCTCTGCGACTTTATTGAGGGATGTGAGGGGCAGCGGCCGGAATTTGGCTTGGTGGACGTTTCCATGCACCGCGACGACCTTGCCACCCGTCCAAAGCTCACGGCCCTTGAGACGACCCGCCTTCCTTGGGATCTCGATGGCCGTACCGTGATCCTCGTCGATGATGTGCTTTTCACCGGACGGAGTTGTCGCGCTGCAATGGACGCCATTGCCTCGTTCGGTCGCCCTGCCCGCATTCAGCTTGCTGCATTGGTGGACAGGGGGCATCGTGAACTTCCGATCCACGCGGATTTTGTCGGTCGGAAAGTGCAGACCGAGTCATCAGAAAAAATCCGAGTGCGCTTTGAAAACCTCGACGGCGTCCCGGATTGTGTTTGGATCGTGAAACCGTGAGCGTGGAATGGAACTCTAAAGACCTGTTGGGGCTGGACGAATTGTCAGCCGGAGAGATTTCGTTGATTCTCGACACGGCCCGCGCTTTTAAGGGAGTGGGTCAGCGGAATCTAAAAAAAGTGCCTGCCCTCCGAGGTAAGACACTGGTTAACTTTTTCGTTGAGCCGAGCACCCGCACCCGCACGTCGTTCGAGATTGCCGCGCTTCGCCTAAGCGCAGATGTCGTCAATATTTCTGCGTCGATCTCCAGCTTGAAAAAGGGAGAGTCGCTCAAAGATACTGCATTGAATCTTCAGGCGCTTCACGCGGACATCATTGTTCTCCGTCATAGCTCGCCCGGAGCATCCCAGTTTCTTGCAACACGGCTAGACTCGAGCATCATCAATGCTGGTGATGGAGCGCATGAGCATCCGACGCAAGGGTTGCTGGATGTTTTTACGATGCGCGAGCATTTTGGGAATATTGAGGGTCTTGAAGTAGCCATCGTCGGTGATATCTTATTCAGCCGGGTGGCGCGGTCCAATGTGCACGCGCTGGTGAAACTGGGAGCCCGCGTGACGCTGGTGGGCCCGACAACGCTTGTTCCCAAATCCTTCGAGTGCCTCGGAGTTCGAATATCCCATAAGATCGATGATGTCTTGGCGTCGGCAGACGTGGTGAACCTCCTCCGCATTCAACACGAGCGGCAGCGCAAAGAATATTTTCCCAATCTCCGCGAATACACGAGTCTGTTTGGTCTCACGAAGGAGCGCGCCGCGCGCCTCAAATCGAATTGCCTCATCATGCACCCGGGACCGATCAATCGCGGTGTGGAAATCGACAGTGATGTCGCAGACGGATCGCAAAGCGTTATCCTCGAGCAAGTGACCAATGGCATCGCCGTCCGCATGGCTGTACTGTATCTCTGCGGTGGAGGCGCCGGAGTGAGCTGATTCTCATGAGTAATATCACCAAAATCGCAAATGGCAGAATTATCGATCCTGCCTCAGCACGCGATGAAGTTTCGGATTTGTGGATCGTTGACGGTAAAATCGCCAATTCATCGCAGGCATCAGAGGGTGCGCACGACACGATCGATGCGTCCGGTTTGGTGGTCGCGCCTGGCCTCATCGACCTCCATGTGCACTTGCGCGAGCCCGGTCAATCGCACAAGGAAACAATCGCATCAGGAACTTTGGCTGCTGCAGCAGGTGGATTCACTTCGGTAGTCTGTATGCCCAATACATCACCGGTCGCCGACAGCCCGAGTGTAATTCGATGGATTCATGAGCGTGCCGGGGATGTCGCTCACGTTAATGTATTTTGTACCGGCGCGATT
>JBGSMR010000134.1:0-3369 GCA_041740065.1 Chthoniobacterales bacterium | reverse complement strand
ATCATGATAGCACCAAAAGACTCCATCGAACCTCAAAGCACGGACCCGCTCCCTAACTCCACTCGCGTTTATGTGGCCGGTGAAATCCACCCGGACATCCGCGTGCCAATGCGCGAAATTGCATTGTCATCGACCCGCACTTTTGACGGCCGTACTGAAGACAATGAACCCGTGCGCGTGTATGACACCAGTGGCCCATGGGGAGATCCGGCGTTTGAAGGTGATGTCGAAGACGGCTTGCCGGGCGTCCGCAAAGATTGGGTTCTCCGCAGGGGGGACGTCGAGGAATACGATGGCCGTAGGATCGAAGCCCGCGACAATGGCTACCTCACGGAGAATCACGCTGAGTACGCGGCAGCACGCAACGAAGGACTGCTCAGCCCGCTCAAAGCCCCAATCAATGCCGGCCGCAAACCGCTCCGTGCCAGTAAGGGCCACCCGGTCACCCAGCTCTGGTATGCCAGGCAAGGTATCATCACGCCGGAAATGGAATTTATTGCGATCCGGGAAAATACGCGCCGCGCTCAGATCGCCGACTTCACCGACGACATCCTCCGCAATGATCTCGACAAACAACACATCGGGTCGTCGCAGATTGCCTCCGCTGGCGTAGGCCCGTCTAGCAACTATACGCCATCGATCTTTGCGCGTTTTCCGCAGCGCATTCCCGCAGAAATCACCGCCGAATTTGTCCGATCCGAGGTTGCCGCAGGTAGGGCGATCATTCCTGCGAATATCAATCACACGGAGTTGGAGCCCATGATCATCGGGCGGAACTTCCTCGTGAAGATCAATGCCAATATTGGCAACAGCGCCGTCGCATCCAGCATCGAGGAGGAAGTCGAAAAAATGCGCTGGGCGACCAAATGGGGTGCTGACACGGTGATGGACCTCTCCACCGGTAAAAACATCCACGCCACTCGCGAATGGATTCTCCGGAATTCACCGGTTCCCATCGGCACCGTCCCGATTTATCAGGCGCTCGAAAAGGTGAATGGTAAAGCCGAGGATCTCACGTGGGAGCTATTCCGCGATACGCTCATCGAGCAGGCAGAGCAGGGGGTGGATTATTTCACAATTCATGCCGGTGTGCTGCTCCGATTTGTGCCGATGACTGCCAGCCGTATGACTGGGATCGTCTCGCGAGGCGGATCGATTATGGCCAAATGGTGCCTTTCGCATCACAAAGAAAACTTCCTCTACACCCATTGGGACGACATTTGTGACATCATGGCGGCGTATGATGTGAGTTTCTCCATCGGCGATGGATTGCGTCCTGGTTCCATTGCCGACGCCAACGATAAGGCACAATTTGGTGAACTTGAAGTGCAAGGAGAACTTACCAAGCGCGCGTGGGCCAAGGGCGTCCAAGTCATGAACGAAGGCCCCGGCCATGTCCCCATGCACATGATCGAAGAAAACATGGCCAAGCAATTGGAGTGGTGCCACGAGGCGCCATTTTACACGCTCGGCCCTCTCACGACCGACATCGCCCCCGGTTACGATCACATCACCAGCGGGATCGGTGCGGCGATGATCGGATGGTATGGCTGTGCCATGCTCTGCTATGTCACACCCAAGGAGCACCTTGGACTGCCAAACAAAAAGGACGTTAAAGACGGTGTGATCACCTATAAAATTGCTGCCCACGCTGCGGATCTGGCAAAAGGCCACCCAGGCGCGCAATACCGAGATAATGCGCTGTCGAAAGCGCGTTTTGAATTCCGGTGGGAAGATCAATTTAATTTGGGCCTCGACCCGGCGACGGCTCGGGAATTCCACGACGAAACCCTGCCGCAAGACGGTGCGAAAACCGCTCACTTTTGCAGCATGTGCGGACCGCATTTTTGCAGCATGAAAATCACCGAAGACGTCCGGAAATACGCTGCTGAACAAGCGATTTCGGAAGCGGAAGCATTGGCAAAAGGCATGGACGAAAAGAGCAAAGAATTCATTGAAGCCGGAGCGGAAGTCTACCGCCGCGCATAGGAGGATAAATGACAACGCATGCTTCCCCCCATTACGATGCGCTCATCGTAGGCGCGGGATTTTCTGGAGCGGTGATGGCGGAGCGACTGGCGTCCCAGCTGGGCATGCGGTCGTTGGTGATCGACCGCCGCAGCCACATCGCAGGCAACGCCCACGACGCCAAAGATGCGGCAGGCGTGCTCCTTCACGTCTATGGACCTCACTATTTCCGGACTAATTCGCAGCGCATCGTCGATTACTTGAGCCAGTTCACCCAATGGCACCCGGTGGAATACAAAATTCTGTCCTGGGTCGATGGCAAATATTGGCAGTTTCCCATCAATCTGAACACGTTCGAGCAGCTGGTCGGCCATCCCGCCACCGAGGAAGAAATGCGCGCCACGCTGGACGAATGGCGTGTCCCGATCGAAAAGCCGGCCAACTCCGAAGAAGTCATCATCTCCCAGGTTGGATGGAAACTTTACGAGATGTTTTTTAAAAACTACACGCGCAAGCAGTGGCGGCGTGATCCGAAAGAACTCGATGCGAGTGTGTGCGGGCGCATCCCGATTCGCACCAATCGAGACGATCGATACCTCTCTGATTCCTTCCAGGCGATCCCCAAGGATGGTTACACGGCGCTCATCGCGAAGATGCTCGATCACCCGCTCATTGACGTCCAACTCGGCGAGGATTTCGAGAGTGTGCGTAAGCAGGTGCGGCACGACCGATTGATCTTCACCGGGCCGATCGATGAATATTTTGGTCACCGTTTTGGCCCGCTCCCGTATCGATCGCTGCGGTTTGAACCCGAGACGCTTCAACAGGAATTCTATCAGCCGGTGATGCAGGTAAACTACCCGAACGACCACGATTTCACCCGCATCGTCGAAATCAAACATGCCACCGGCCAGAAAATCAACTGCACCACAATCGTGCGCGAATTCCCGGTCGATTTCGGCCCCGGTGCCGAGCCGTATTACCCGATCCCAGCCCCCGACAGCGCCGCCATCTACGAGCAATATGCAGCACTCACCGAGCGTGAAATCGGCACACACTTCATCGGTCGCCTGGCCAAATACCGCTACTACAACATGGACCAGGTCGTAGGCATGGCACTGTCAGAATTCGACAAAATCCAACGCGCCTAACAGACGATCTCATCCGATTAGCGGGCTAAGGCATGCCAGGAATCCCTGTCGATTTTGGCATAAAACGTAACAAAGCCCCGTGTCGCTCCGGCTCATTGCTCTCGACCCCGCGACCGCGTGAGCCACAGCGCAAGAAAGAACAAGACTAACAACAAGGTCCCCAACGCCGCTCCAAAAGGCATATTCCGCGCTGACGTAAACTGCTTCTGGATGATTTCTCCAATCGTTGGGTTTGACCCTCCACCCATGA
>JBGSMR010000349.1:0-13055 GCA_041740065.1 Chthoniobacterales bacterium | reverse complement strand
ATTGGTTCGACAGCCTCCCAACAAACAACACCTCTTGCGATTGCTGGTCACGGATGAAAAACCAAAACGGCCGGTCTGCGATAAATTCCACTGGAGGATCAGCGGGAGCCATGAGGAGGTCCATCACGACACCTGTCGCAGCGGCAGCCTCGGTGCCGGTTTCGTTGACTTCGATAAACGCCTCGTGCACCACGTCCGAGATATACAACTCGCTCGTAGCGCTCATCCGCGAAAAGTTCGCCGTCACCGGATCAAAAGCGTCGCGCATCCCAAGGCTTTGCAGCGGGGATACTAACTCAATCCGATCACGAAGTGAAAACTTCGGGAGCTTTACGATCACCTCGCGCTGCTGAAGCGATTCGATTTTCGACGGATCGGTAAGCCACTCGGTCAGACCAGGCATCACGTTTGGATTCTTAGGCAACAGGACCACCATCGCGAGCCGCCCGCCCTGGTAAGGCAGTTCCAGCACCTGAAAGTCTCCGTCGTCCGCGTATTTGAACAGCGCTTTCTGCCGCATCATTCGCACCTTGCTTTCTGATCCGTCCGCATTCGTAAAAACCGCATCATCAGTGGCATCTAAAGGGAATGGTCTTGCCCAAGCCGCTTTGAAGTAGATCGCGTTCACGAGCACTACTCTCGTTCGCGAATTGATCATACCAGGGGGAAAAAGTTCCGGAATTTTTTCGTGGGTTTGGTTCTCGACCCAGGCATTGATGGTGACCCGTTCTTGATCGGTAGAATTGGAAAAATCGGCCGCCGCTGCATCGGCATCAAAGGCATAGCGACAGGAGTTCTGAAAGGATTTCAGGACAGGAAATCCCGACTCAACCCACAGACGATTTGCCAACGAAAGCACCACGTCTGACGTTGCAAGCTCGCCAGCGAGTCTATTGCCAGCACGTCCAAACACTGCCGCGTCGCTGGGATTTTTGAAACTCAGGACATGGTCCATTTGCTTCAAAGTATCGCCGTCCGCTCCGAGAGATGTCATTGCCAGAGCTGTCCGAATACTAAATGGTGAGAAAAACCGATTCCCATCAGGTGAATCAACGGTATCGAGAAGGCTGCCAGTGAATGCATTTGAGGGCGTCTCGGAATGCCCCACTCCTGAAGACAGCAAGACTGCGACAAGAATCATCCCAAGCTTCATAGAAAATCTTCTCATATTGATAAGTGACCGGGTGCTTCAGCGCCAGTCGGTGCTCACGCTCAATCTAAATCGTCTGATTCGCCGGCGCCTTTCTTGTATGTCAAACCGCGCAATTTTCCATCGATGAACTTCTGAATGTCACCGTCCATGACAGCTTGGATATCGCTCGTCTGGACGCCCGTGCGCAGATCTTTGACCATCTGGTATGGCTGAAAAACGTATGAACGGATCTGGCTGCCCCAGGCGATGTCACCTTTTTCTCCATATTGACGATCGACTTCCGCCTGCTTTTTATCCGCTTCGATCTGCATGAGTTTGGCTTTCAGCATTTTCATTGCGGTGACGCGGTTTTTCAACTGACTGCGTTCATTTTGGCAGGCAGCGACCACCCCCGATGGGACGTGGGTGATGCGGACGGCAGTCTCGACTTTATTGACGTTCTGTCCGCCCTTTCCACCGCTCCGGTAGGTATCAATGCGCAGGTCTTTATCGTCAATTTCGACGGCGGCATCCTCGATCTCAGGAACCACATCAACGCTGGCAAACGAAGTGTGCCGGCGCTTGTTTGAGTCAAATGGCGAGATCCGGACGAGTCGGTGGACGCCCCGTTCGCAATTGAGATAGCCGTAAGCATAATCTCCGGTGACACGCAACGTAACGCTCTTAACCCCGGCTTCGTCCCCCTCCTGGAGGTCAACCACCTCGGAGCGCACACCATTGCGCTCCATCCATCGCTGATACATTCGCAGAAGCATATCAGCCCAGTCGCACGACTCCGTCCCGCCCGCACCCGCGTGAATAGTCAAAAACGCCGGATTACTGTCAAAATCGCCGCACAAAAACTGCCGAAGTTCAAACTTATCAAGATCCGCCTCGACAGACTCAAATTCGCGTCGGGCATCATCGAGCGCGCTCGCCCGCATCGTCGCGTCCGGCTCCTCCGCCGCCATTTCAACAAGGATTCCCAAGTCCTCCGCGCGGCTCTCCAACGCCCGGAACGGAGTGATCTTGTTTCGGAGCACTGACACTTCCTCCACATCGCGCTGGGCCGATTCTTTCCGGTCCCAGAAATCCGGCTGTGTCATGTTTGCCTCGAGCTCGTCGAGTCGGGTGATCAATCTAGGTAAGTCAAAGAAACCTCCGCAATTCGCCCACGCGGGCCGAAAGTGCGGAGGTGTCAACCGTGTAAAATTCGTCTGCCATTTTAGGATGCTACTAGGTGTCGCCCCGCTCAATGCGGGACAGTCAAAATAAGAATTTAAATTGTAGATCGTGCCGGGAGGGGGATCAACAGAATCCAGTCTGAGACTACTCGTTTTTCATCTCTTAATCTCGTTACCGTCAGGATCCGAGCATACATAAAGCACATAAAGGGGTCAGGCATGGATTATAGCATACATAAAGGGGTCAGGCATGGATTATTGACATCCTGCGAAAACTTATGCTGAAAATTCCGCCTGAATTAGGCAGCAAAATCAACACAGGATACCTGACCCGAATGGCACTCTGAGATCATCTGCGACGACCGATCTTCGCGTGACGAAACCATCGCTCAATGAACCTTTATTTTGATTCAAACTATCTTTTCCGCCTCTATTCCAACAACCACCATTTCCTGACCGATGCGTCCCCGTTCGAACTCCGAGGAATCAATGTCATTGCGCGGTCCCAATCTGCGGAGAATTGAAAACAAATTCCTCTTCAGGCTCCAGCACCAACTACCGTTCGGGCTTTGGAGAGACTGGGATACGCGTGTGCATTCTCTTTCACTTTAAGGGGCCAGATCGGCGCTCTGCGATCTCTTCGGCTCATCACGAGACTGCTGCGCGAACTCTAGTCCAAACGTGCAGCCCGTAGTCGATCCGGCATTACGCACTAGCCTCCCCCGAGGTTACACCAGACTTGGCTTCTGACTCCGCTGCGGGGATATCAATCGTGAGAGTCGTGCCGGTTTTGTCGTCGGTGGTGAAGCTGAGTCCGTAGCCGAGGCAGTCGGCGATCATCTTCGCGCTGTAGGCTCCCAGCCCGGTGCCGCCAAACTTATCAGCCGTATTGAATTTGGAAAAAAACCGGCGTCGCGCCTCAAGTGGAATCGCTCCTGCATTATGAATCGATAGCGAATAGCCACCACCCTGGAGCAAGATGTGGACATCGATCGTGCCATCCTTCGGGGATGCCTCGATGGCATTTTTCAGCAAATTGCTGATAAGTCGCTTGAACAACGGCAGATCGGTCGAGATGGAGATCGGCGCGTCAGACGTGGCGCCTCCAGGCAACGTGTAGCGGCACTTGATGATAATGCCTTGTGATCCGGCCAAAGGAAGACATGTTTTGCGCAGCATGGATAGCAGCGCACGAAGATCAGCGGACTCGTGCAGGGGGCGATAGGTTCGTTGTTCAATTTTATAGAGCTCCAGGGAACTGTCTATCTGTTCGAGCATGTTGTGGCCGTTTTCGCGGATGAGATTGAGATATTCCCGTTGTTCTTTGCTGAGTTCGCCCTCGGCGTGAATGATTTCTGGCAAATAGATAATGGCATTGAACGGCGTCTTGAGGTCGTGGCGCATGAGGTGCTCGATCTCGTTTTTAAAATCCTCCAGTTGTCGCTTTTCGGAAATATCGGAAATGACACCAAAAAATCCGGTGACTTCTCCGTTCTCCTTTCTGATCGAATTCCAGACAGTTTCCTCCCAAAAATGTGATCCGTCTTTGCGGGTGCTTTGGACCTCGGCGCGCCAGATACGGCCTTCCAGCAACGCGCTGCGAATTTCCTCGGGGAAGGGCTTTCCTGACTGGGAGGGTTTCAAAATACTCAGACCGGCTTTTTGAATCTCAGGTAGCGCGTAACCAGTGATTCTTTCAAAAGTCGCGTTGCCCGAAACGACCTCTCCGCTTGGGCTTGTCATCACCATTCCATACGGGCTGTCATCGATGGCAGCGTGTAAGGTTGCTTCATTCAAAACGATGCGATCAAGATAGCGCGAGCTCAGCATCAAGATATAGCCACCGAGAAAGAACAGAAGGGCCAAGCCCATGGCTATGATGTATGCCTGCTGCACCGGACCGCCATCGATCAGACTATTCAAATCTCTTTCGTAAAGAACCGTCCCGCCAATTCGTGCGAATGAGCAGATCGCGACAAAAAGAAAGGCGCCGCCAAGCAGCCCGTCGGATTTGCGGTGTTCCCCGCGCAGCACGAGGAAGGCGGAATCCAGCCAAAGAAAACCGAACAAAATGCTAAACAAAAGAATGCGCCCATTGATTTCTTGGGTGTGTGCGACAAGATTAAAAATGAGAAAACTCAGGATGTAGAGGACAATAGGAAACCCGAGGGATCGGTGATAGAGCCGCCGGAAACTAAGGCTCATCAAGACCGGACAGAGCAGCATCAGCGAGTTACTGACGTAGATCGCGATGCCCCGGGGTAGTAACGGACTCAAGCCGAACAAAATGGACGCAGACGAAATCGTGAAAATAGCCGCCAGCCAAAAACGGGAGCCCCGAATAGAACGACCATGTTTCACATAAACATGAATCGACATCATGAAGATGCAGATTCCTGAAATCGAGATGTATATGAAAAGGGTCGTGATATCCATGGATCTACTGATCAGCTCTAGTCTTCATCGAATCGTATAGTAAGGAAATCCACCATGGAAGAGAGACGGAATAATTTTAAGAATCCGGTTAGCGAAGTCGGTAGTTGGGTTCGCGTGGCGAGAGCGATCTGTGGAGCGAGGCTTGAACGGGATGCACGAGGAAAGTCGTCGCCCGCACGGCCACGACGATGCGCTCGGAGAAGAAAAGGTGTGTCGAGTGGTGCAACTTAAAACAGCGCATCCGCACTGGGGAGCGCGAAAAATCCGAGAGCTCTACCGGCGCAAGCATGGAGGGGAGTTGCCGGGAGAGAGCAGGTTCAAGCGCGTGCTGGAACGCTCCGGGCTCAACCACAAGCGGCAGATCCGGCATCGAGAGCGAAGCGAACGGCTGGAAGCCCAAGTAGAAAATGTGTTACCCATGGTTTGACTGCGCCCGCCAACCTATCAATCTCCCCCTCACTCGCACTATCTCCCTGGTGTCATTTCATTTGAGTCAATTCGTGCCCTACCGGAAAATTAGTGATCACTTGCGCGCAGTGGTCCGTATCACGTAAGATCTTGGGCTCAGCCATGACTCTCAATTTCACCAAAATGAACGGCGCCGGTAATGATTTTGTCGTCGTCGACAACCGTGGTCTGATTCGTGAACTCAACCCGGATCAGATCGCAGCCCTCTGCAACAGACATCGCGGGGTGGGCGCGGACGGGCTTCTCATGGTGGAACCTGCGCAAGATGGCGCCGATTTTCGAATGCGGTATTACAATGCGGATGGCGGAGAAGCAGAGATGTGCGGCAATGGCGCGCGGTGTTTTGCCCGCTTTGCCAGTCGCCTTGATGGCAGCCAGAGACAGGCTGTGAGATTTGAGACGCCAGCTGGATTGATCACCGCAGAATGCCTCGGAGAGCACGTGCGTCTGGCCATGAGCGATCCGCACAGCTATTCGCCACCCACCGGGGTTCAAGTTAACGGCCGGGAACTGAGCATTTCCTTTCTCAATACGGGGGTGCCCCACGCCGTCGTTGAAGTGGCTGACCTCGCCTCGGTCGATGTGCATGGCGATGGATCCGCGATCCGTCATCACGCACACTTCGCACCCCGGGGAACCAATGTGAATTTCATGTGTGCCGTCGCACCGGGACACATCCAAATCCGGACCTACGAGCGCGGTGTAGAAGACGAAACCTTGGCCTGCGGAACAGGGGTTGTCGCCTGCGCCTTGATCCATCACCTCTCGAGCGGCAGTCCATCACCGGTATCTGTTCAGGTCAAGGGGGGCGACACCCTCACGGTCGGATTTTCAGCGATAGGTGGAGTCGGAGAATTTGACTCGGTGACACTCACCGGACCGGCGGATTTTGTATTCAACGGCAGTATTTCTATTTCTTAATTGATATGTTTGAAGGCGCACACACCGCACTAGTTACTCCATTCAAAGACGATGCGTTCGATGAGTTGGCGTTTCAGGAGTTAGTGGAATCACAAATCTTAAATGGCATCTCGGGAATTGTGCCGGTGGGCACTACCGGCGAATCGCCCACGCTCGACTACGATGAGCATCACCGGGTTATCGAAGTGGCAGTGGCCTCTGCAAACAAACGCTGCCTTGTCATCGCAGGCACAGGCTCTAATTCAACCCGAGAGGCAATCAAACTCTCACAGGAAGCGGAAGCACTCGGAGCTGACGCATGCCTCTTGGTGGCTCCCTATTACAATAAACCGTCGCAGGAAGGACTCTACCGGCATTTCCGGGAAATCGCAGCGGCCCTATCGATTCCATGCATGCTCTACAGCATCCCCGGGAGGTGCGGAGTCGAAATCGGCGTGGACACGGTCGCGCGTCTTGCCGCAGATTGCCCAAATATCGTCGCCATCAAGGAGGCTGGTGGATCGGTTGAGCGCGTCAACCATCTCCGGGCGGTGTTGTCCGAGTCTTTTGAAATTTTGTCCGGTGATGACTCGCTCACCCTCCCGTTCCTGGCTTCTGGAGCGGTGGGGGTCGTCAGCGTGCCTCAAATATCATCCCGAAAGCAGTCTGCGGCATTGTAGCTGCATGGGCCGCAGGCGATGTCATTGAAGCCCAGCGGCTGCATCAGAAATTTTATCCCTTGTTTAAAGATCTCTTCATCGAACCCAATCCCGTGCCAGTGAAATTCGCAATGAGTCGATCTGGAAAAATCTCACCGGATGTCCGACTGCCGCTCTGCGAAATGACAGACGCCACACGAGCAAAGTTGCTTGCCACGCTAGAAGCGTGCGGATTGTAATCCCATTTTTTGACCACTATGACCCAACCGCTTCGACTAACTATCTTGGGTGCCCAAGGGCGCATGGGCCAAGCGCTCATCTCTTGTGCTGCAAACGATCCGACTCTTTCAGTGACTGGGGAGATTGATGCAGACGATGATTTCGCTTCTGCGCTATCGGGATGCGATGCGGTTATCGATTTCACCCACGCGTCCGTGACGCCTCCTGTGGCAGCAGCCTGTGCGTCAGCGGGCAAGGTTCTTGTTATCGGCACAACCGGTCATGACGAGCCTCAACGTGCAGCGATCCGTGCAGCAGCAGAAAAAATCCCCGTTGTCTTTGCGCCCAACTATAGCGTTGGAGTGAACACATTGTTTTGGTTGACGCAAAAAGCGGCCGAAATTCTAGGGCCAGAATTTGATCTTGAGGTCGTTGAGATGCATCACCGGTTAAAAAAAGATTCTCCTTCCGGCACCGCGCGGCGGCTCGCGGAGATTCTCTCAGAAGTCAGGTCTCTGTCCTACGAATTAGACGTCGTGCATGGCCGGGAAGGCATGGTGGGCGAACGCACCCGGACCGAAATCGGAATGCATGCCATTCGCGGTGGCGATGTCGTCGGAGACCATACTGTCATCTTTGCGAACACGGGTGAGCGGGTGGAGCTTACCCACAAAGCATCCTCCCGCGACACGTTTGCCAATGGCGCACTTCGAGCAGCCAAATGGGCCATCCATCGGGAAGCAGGACTGTATGACATGCAGGACGTGCTAGGCCTTCACTGACACTGCGTCCGAATGCGTGCGGCAATCGCCCTTGGATCCAATATTGGCGAGCGAGAATACCATCTCCGTGCCGCGATCGCAGGAATTCGCAAACTCGCAGCACCGGATGAGAAATTTCTGGTTTCACGATTTTACGTAACAACGCCGGTGGATTGCCCCCTTGGATCTGATGACTTCGTGAATGCTGCGGTGGAACTCTCCCCTTTACTTGCTCCGATTGATCTGCTGCGCACACTTAAGGCCATTGAGGCTGCAATGGGACGTCCCGACATTCGAGCGCTGAACGGACCACGCCCGATTGACCTGGATATCATCTACTACGGGGATTTTGAGATTACTGAGCCTGAGTTGACGTTGCCCCATCCCAGGGCATTGATCCGACGCTTTGTGCTTGCACCCTTGGCTGACATCGTACCCGATCATATTTTTCCTGGGTCCACACGGACGATCCGGGATCAACTCGCCAACCTGCCACCACCAGACAACACGCTGCGAATCTTATGAAATACGCTCACACCTTCTGGGTAATCACCATCATGTGGGGAGCAATTCTGCGTCCTACCGTTCAAGCGGAGTTGCCTCCATCCGCATACGAACAAATGCAACAGAAGGCATCCGATGTATTTCGGATTAATGTCCTCCAAGTAATGAAATCTGCAACGGACGATCCCCACAAGACAGAGATCCGTCTCGTGGCAGATGTCATCAAGGTGGGACGATCTGTCGCAAAAATTCGTGCAGGAGAACTGATTACGATCCGATACTTTGTTACCGCGCATCCGCCCGGATGGGCAGGTCCCGGCGAGGTTTCGATTCCGGATGAGGGTGCCGAAGTCCCTGCATTCCTGTCATCAAGTCCTGACTCCACGGATTACACCCCCGCAGCCGGAGCGATGACGTTCAGCACCTTCCGGTAACGCATTCCATCGCAAATCCAGCGAGTGGTCCACCATGAATAACCGCGCAGCCCTCGTCCGGCGCTCCGCCAATCAGCTTGTCCTGATGGGAGTGGCACTTAACGCTACGCTTGCGGTAATCAAGGTTCTGAGCGGGATCTGGGGAAATTCCAATGCGCTTATTGCGGATGGACTGGAGTCCGCGATGGACATTTTCAGTTCATTTCTCATATGGGGTGCGCTGCTCTACGCTGGGCGTCCACCCGACGAACAACACCCATATGGCCATGGGAAATTGGAGTCGCTCGCTGCGCTCACTGGAGCAATTTTTCTTCTTGTGGCAGGAGCATCCCTTGCCGTCCACAGCGGCTTCGAAATTTTCGATCAATGGTTCAGAGATGCCCTCCCGCGGGGGCTACCAAGTCCATGGACACTCGGAGTGCTCGTCGTCGTAATTGGCACTAAAGAAGTGCTCTATCGCTTATTGATCCGCCACGCAGACTCTATCGGGAGCAATGCAATTCGGGCTGAGGCCTGGCATCACCGCAGTGATGCGATTACGTCACTGGCAGCATTCATTGGAATTTCCATTGCCCTCATCGGCGGTGATGCGTGGGCGAGCGCAGATAATTGGGCCGCGTTGTTTTCATGTATCCTGATCGTGCGAAACGGCGTCAGCATGCTCCTGCGGTCGGTAGGTGAGGTGATCGATGAGCAGGTATCACCAGAAATTCTTTCACGGATGCAAGCCGTCGCTGCCGAAGTGCCAGGGGTCACCGGATCTGAAAAAACACGTGTTCGTAAAAGCGGCACTGATCTGATCGCCGACCTTCACATCCGGGTCTCTGGCGACCTCAGCGTGCATGAAGGTCACCGGATCGCGCATGCGGTAAAAGATGCGCTCATCGGCGGTAATTTTCAGCTCGCTGACGTCACCGTGCATATCGAACCGGACGCCCCGCCCTCTACGGAACGCTAGGCTGTGTCACCGCCGGACTCCTTGAAAATATTCAATTGCCGCCAGGTCCCACGCCTCCAACGAGACCGCATCATCAGCGAAAAGAGCGAGAGATAGACAGTTCCCATCAGCCATGGCCCCAATCCACCCAAGCCCGGGAGGAAGTTTATGATGGCAACACCGCCTCCGATGAAGACAACGAGACAGATCACACCACCTACTACGGCGAGCCAGAGCGTATCACCAGCAGCCCGCAACGCATGGGAATAGATGATATTAAGCGCGTCGAAATATTGAAAAAAGGCAACGCAGAGCATGACGCTAACCCCAAGCGCTATCGTCTCCTCGGAATCGGTGAACGCGCTCAATAACTGGTAGCGCATCACAAAAAACAAAATCCCTACGGCACCCATATAGATTGTCGTGACCCTCAGAGCCGTCTTTACATACCGCTCCGCAAGATCGGGATTACCCTCACCAATCGCTTTGCCAACCATCGCAATAAGCGCGGATGCGAGTGCCATGGCAGGCATGAATCCCACATGCATATATCGGACGACAATCGTTGTTGCCGCAAGGCTTGCCGTACCAAACAGGCCGACCATCCACACCAGAGCAACACCCCAGGAGAGAATATCAAATCCAAACTGCACTCCCGCCGGCAATCCGATCCGCAGCATATCTGCCAGCGACTTAATATCTGGAACGCGAAAGCGGGTTTCAAATTCGCGGACCAATGCAGGCCTTAGGAAGAAGCCCAACAACCCCATCGTCTGAATCGAGATTGCAAGCACCGTGCCTACAGCGGCTCCTGCCAGACCAAGAGCGGGCGCCCCCAAGTTTCCGAAAATGAATACCCAGTTAAAGAAGATGTTCAGCAGCGTCGCCATCACCGCGAACCATGCGAGGATACGGGTGCGCTGAATCCCGATGAAAAAATTCGAAATAGCGACACCGACCAGCAGCGGCACGCCCTCAAAGAGACAGATTCTAAAATAAACGACCTCGAGTTTTTGCACTTCGGGATCGTGACCGAACAGAGCAAAGAGCGGCTCGGCAATGAACCACAGAAAGAGCATTGCAACACCTGCAATCACGCCGAGATAAATCCCCTGCCACGCATAATGTCCACAGCGGTCGGCCTTCCGCTGGCCGAGCACCTGTGCGACGAAGGTATTCACACTACCCAGCACGCCCATCATGAACGCAATGGGAACAAAAAACATCAACCCTGCGGGTAGGCTGGCCGCAAGTTCCTTCTCACCCAGCGCCGCAACCATGAAGGCATCGACGAATTGCATAAGCGTCATCGAAACATTGATCACGATGATCGGCGATGCGATCCGAAGCATCGTGCGAAGCCCTTCTTGGGAGTCGGCTGACGAGGACATAAAAACGAAAAAAGGTTGAGAGTCAGCCAATACGCCCGATCTAATCAGCGCATCGATTCACCACCGGAAAAATCGCAGATACTTGGGATCAGCGTCCAGTTGCTTCCTGCTCCGCCGCACGGTCTTTGTACCAAAGGATCCCGTGGCGTCGCAAATTGGTCACCAGCGCACGGAGGTTATCCGCCATGCCACGGTCAGAAATCAAGGCACCAATCGGCCCCTTGCCCTGACGAATGTCACGCAGGAGTGATCGCACCTCGACCATTGTTTTTTCAAAGCTCACCGCAGCCAGGCGGGTCGCTTCCAGAGTGTCAGTGGTTTTATCCACGGTCTTGGTCACACGGCCCAATGCTCCCGTGACTTCTTTGACAGCGCCTTCGGCTTCATTCATCATTCCGTCGAGTCGCTTGGATGCGGCCGAAAACTCGGCGCTTGTCGTCTCCAGATTTCTCACTGTTTGACCGACCGACTCGACCGTAGAGGCGTTGAGCACCTCAGTGTTGAGTTTGGTTACCAACACATTGACATTGCCGACCGCTGTGCGGATGTCGGCAAGCAACTGCGTCCCCTCACCCGCCAGATCACCCATGCCCATTTCCCGTTTTCCGATGACTACCGTGCCGGGTTCAATTGGAACAAATTGCGTGGCATCCAGGTCCGCAGGCATCGTGATGTCGACAAAGCTATCACCAAGTAAACCCGAGCTGCCGATGGTGAATGTTGACCCCTCGGGAATCAAAACGCCTTCATAAATTTTAAGCATTACGTAAACGCCACGCATGCTATCAAGCACGTACGGTCCTTCCTGAACCGCGCCAACTTTCGCACCCGCGAGCAGCACATCTGCTCCAGTGAAAAGACCGCTCGCATTCGGGTATTCTATACGGACGTTATAGAATTTTTTTAATCCGTCGCCAAAGCGTCCAAAATACACCACCATTGCGGCGGCAAGCACGATTCCAAGGAGCAAGAATGCCCCTACCCGTGCCTGAGTTGCCTGTTCTGATTTCATGATTCTACCTGTAATTTAGGGTGTTGTTTATTCGACTTCATCGGATCGACCATCGACAAAACTGCGGATGATGGGATCTGTCGTCGTGCGCAGTTCATCCGGGGTGCCATAGAAATACACCTTCCCCTCGTGAAGCAAAGCCACACGATCTGCAATATGAAAACAACTCGCCATATCGTGCGTCACCACAATGGACGTGACTGCAAGCTGCCGCTGAAGTCGTCGGATCAGTTTATTAATACTATCTGAAACAATGGGATCCAGCCCGGCGGTGGGCTCATCGTAAAGGATCACGTCGGGGGGCGACACAATGGCGCGGGCAAGCGCCACGCGTTTGCGCATGCCACCGCTGAGGTTCACCGGCATTTTGTGCTCATGTCCCGTCATGTTCACCAGTGCCAGTGCTTCGTGGATCTTTTTCCCGACTACCGCGTCGTCACGTTCACCTCGCTCACGCAGGGGAAACGCAACATTCTCAGCCACGCTCATCGAGTCAAACAACGCGCCGTCCTGAAAAACCATTCCGATTTTCCGCCGTACGGGCTCGAGCTGCCGCTCAGATAAAAACGTAATATCTGTGCCTTCAAAAATAATCCGTCCCGACACCGGACGCATGAGTCCGATCAAGTGCCGCAGGAATACACTTTTTCCGCCGCCGCTCTTTCCCAGCAAAACAAGCGTCTCACCCGCATACACACGGATAGAAAAACCGCGCAAGATTTCCTGTCCGCCAATTCGTTGAACCAAGTCTTCGACATCAAGCAGAAGCCTGGCATTTGCATCCCGCTCTACCATCATCCACTCGCTCCGGCAGGGAAAAAGATATTCAACGCCATTGTCAGGAAAAAATTCCCAATCAATACGGCGAGCGAACCGATCACGACAGCCTCAGTGGTTGCACGCCCGACACCGACGGCACCATCGCGCGCGTAGAGCCCCTCGCGACAGCTGATGAATACGATGATGATCGCAAAAACGAATCCCTTGATAATCCCCATCAGGATGTCTTCGGCTTCGG
>JBGSMR010000119.1:0-3569 GCA_041740065.1 Chthoniobacterales bacterium | reverse complement strand
AGCGCCCGGTGATGCAGCTCGAATTTCTGCAATGCTTGTCATTTCAGGATCCACCACGACGCCGGAACGAACCCGCATTAGACCATTTACGACGATCCGATCTGTGGGAGTAATTCCGCTTCGAACGATGCGCAGATTGTCTACGATAGGACCCAATTCAACGGTCCTCAGTTCCACTTCATTGCGATCATTGACTGCATACACGAACTGCCGCGACTGGTCGGTGCCGATGGCCTCATCCGGGATCAGTGTTGCCAGATGTTTTTCGCCTGCTGGCACGCGGACGTGCGCAAATAAACCGGGAGTAAGGAGGAGGTCGGGGTTCGCGAATTCTCCGCGGAGCTGGATCGTTCCCGTCGCGGTGTCGACCTGGTTGTCCACAAAGTCGAGCATGCCCACATGCGGATAACCCGTCTCGCTGGCGACGCGCATTTCGATGCGCGGGGGCGCTCCACCACTGTTGGCGAGGAGGCCAGTTTTCCCATCGAGATACCTGAGATAAGATTGCTCATCCACCTCGAAGTACGCCTGGAGCGGATCGCGGGAGACGACGGTGGTCAGCAAGGTCGCTTCGCCGCCAGACCCTCCGGAAATCAGATTGCCTACGCTAACCTGATAGCGTCCCACCCTGCCGGCAATGGGGGAGGTTACGCGGGAAAAATCGAGATTCAGTTTCGCCGGTATCAGCGCTGCCGTAGCTTCCGCAAGCGCCGCTCTCGCTGCTTGGTAATCATTTTTTCGGGTGTCAAAGTCCTCTGCTGCGGTCACCCCTTTATCGCGTAGTGATTGCGCCCGCTGGAAATTGCTCTCCGCTAACACAAGCTGAGTTCTTGCCTGTTCGACAGCAGCTTCAGCCCGCTCCACGGCTGCTTCATAGGGGCGAGGATCGATTACAAATAGAAGATCTCCCTCCTCTACCATCTGGCCGTCTTGAAAGTGAATTGATGTCAGATAGCCGCTCACACGGGGGCGGATTTCCACCGATGCCGGGGATTCCAGTCGGCCGGTGTATTCGTCCCACTCGACGACTTCCTGCTGCACTGGATGTGCCACTGTCACCTTCGCCGGGGGCGGCGCGTCCTTTTGGGTAGATGGCTTTTCACATCCCGCCAGCACCATCAAAGCAGCAACTCCCAACCCAAACTTACTCCAAATCACTTTGTCCATTATTTCCTCTTTTGCTGGTTTGTAGTTTCAATTCCGCAGGCAAAAACTCCGACGGATTCCGCTAAATATTCGTGCTCGGTGTAGTCTTCCGTTTTCCATGGAGAAGTCTGGCGCAACATGGCTGCCAACAGAAACCCGGTGAACATATCGACCATTACCGGTAACACTAAATTTTTGCGCACGTTGCCTGCCGTTTGCTGCGTGCGCAAATACTGCTGCAGGCTTTCCCGCCACGGAACTGCGCAACGATGTGTGATCGTCTCGGCCAACTCGGGATAGCGGTTTGCCTCGCCAATGAGCGTGCGAATCAATCCTTCGTCAGCATATAACATGCGCCCGTAGGTTCGGGCGTATTCCATCAATCCGGCTCGGAAATCATCCGCGTCCGGTTGGAGGTCTGCCAAAGTTAGCGTTTGTCGATCTGCTACCTGTTTGAGCACGGCATTCAAGAGGTTGGCCTTCGACTCAAAATGGCGAAACAACGTGACTTCGTTAACGCCAGCCTCCCTCGCGATTTCCCGCGTCGTCGCACCTTTCAGCCCCTCACGCGCAAATACTTCGCGCGCTGCCTCCACCAAGCGTCTCTTACACGATTTTTCTGAATCCTTCGATCTTTCCATTGATAATGCAAGTGCTTGCTTGCATTATGCAACTGTAGCGAGGTCTATGGGGACTGCAATCGATTTTATTTAGGCGCTCCGTTGTTTTCGTTGAAATCTCAGAATGAATACGCCAAGCCCGCTTCATGAAGAAGCGCAGGGTAAAAGCGGGTTTCCTGTAAGTATTGACTTTGGAATTTCGATGAAAACGGAATGTCCCACGAGCGGGCGGGGAGGAGAATCAGCCTAATCGACCCAGTAGTAGTCGTGCTACCGGGTAGGTGTTCGGTGGCTCGCATCAGACTGTAGCCCACGCCGGACTCTGCGACCAGGGGCACCCCAGCTTCGCTTAACGCCGACAGGTCCGGATAAACCGTCCGCACGCTGATCTCGAAATGCGCCGCGATCTCTTCCGCCGTGATTACCCGCTGCCCGTGTAACAGCAGGATCATTCCAGCGAGTCGGTCGATGTGGCTCATGAAATTAGTCTGAGTGGTCAGGCATGAATCGCACGGTTTTAAGCAAATTATCAGAGTAGGATTCGAAGATTTCGCCAAAATCGTATTGAGGGCCTCACCAGCGGCCCTACCCTGTCGGTGATCGGGTCTACCACGCTCGAATGGGGGAAACTCTCTCACTTTACAGAATTCGAACTCGCCGATCAGCTGCTTAAAACAGTGCCATTCACGCAGAGCTGTCCTTCATTCCTGTGTCTGCTATTCTGGAGTATCGGTGAGGGTAACTACCGCACTGCCGCGTTTGTGCCCGCTTTCCGCGAGGGCATGGGCTTCCCTCATCTTGGCGAAAGGGAATACTTGATCGATCACCGGCTGAAAGTCTCCTCCTGCCGCCAGCGCAGCCAGTTCCTTGACCGCTTCCAGGGTCACGGAAATCGGGCTCCCAAGGGATTTCCTGGTGCCCACCGGTCGCGCTAAAATTCCCCGCAAATCCGCCGCCACCGCAAGATAGCGCCCGCGTTCAGTGAGGAAAGGAAGGCATCGGGAAAACGAACTCACTCCCACCGTGTCGGCGATCACATCATAGCGTCCCGGCAGAGCGGTGAAATCCTGTTGGGTGTAGTCAATCACGGTCCGGGCTCCCAGCGATTTTATCAGCTCAAGGTTTCGCGTGCTGGCGAGACCGGTGACGTCGGCTCCGAAGTGCCGCGCCAACTGCACCATGGCACTTCCTACGGCTCCTGATGCTCCAAGAATCAGAATCTTTTCGCCCGCCGCCAAGCCCGCTTTCCGTAGGAAATTCAGCGCGGTAGTGCCTCCAAAACAGATCGCGGCCGCCTCGGTGAAATTCAAATTCGACGGCTTGGGCACCAAGAGCTGATCGACCGACATCACCCGGTATTCTGCATGACAGCGCATCCCCATATCGGCAAATCCGATGACGGCATCGCCCCTCCGATAGGTGGCGACGGTATCGCCCACGGCTTCCACGATACCGGCAAATTCGGTGCCAAGAATCGGTTGCCGCAGCCCCCGGATTCCAAAGATCAAGCGCCCCATCAGCCCGAAACCGCGAGGCATTTTCTGCGTCCGAAGCCGAACATCCCCGGAGGAAACGGTGGTTGCGGAAAGTCGGACCAGTATTTCGTCCGCTTTCGGCACCGGACGCGGTTGCGTTTCCATCAACAACACTTCCGGACCGCCATAGCGGCGGCAGGTCCAGACTTTCATGACTGGAGTTTCGTATTTTTGGGAATTCATATTGCAGGTGATAGCTAGTACTTACTGCGTAAGTTTGACGCGTCGTGTGATTACACTTACATCGTAAGTATGTCAATTAAAGAAA
>JBGSMR010000212.1:0-3948 GCA_041740065.1 Chthoniobacterales bacterium | reverse complement strand
GGATCAAGATGTTGATAGCCATTAAACCAAACATCTCGAAACGAAATGCCTCGCTTTTCATCCTCGACCAATTTGAGCAGTCCCTCAATGTGATCCGCATCGACATGGGTTAGAACAGCAAGGTCAAAGACCCTCGACTCTTCATCCAGCGCCTTCACCCGCTCGTCCACCGTAGTGTAGGCCGATCTACGGCCGCCATCTATCAGCATCCGATTGGGTTTTTCGGCGTCCCCATACTCGATCCAAAGGCAATCGCCTTCGCGGGCTGGCAACATATCGATCCTAAATATCTCGCTCATGTTTTTTGTAGGTTCGGGTCAGGCCATTCTGTGGTCCAAGCAAAGTGACAGTGAAACATTCGTTCATATTAGTTCTCATCGCCGTTACCTGAACGATTCGAGCGATCTCTTCACAAGCTGGATCAGCGCCAAACATCTGTAGCCCTTCCATAAGTTTGCGGACGCCGAGTGAAAAGAGCGGGACTCCACGGCTATACGCTTCCAGAAAACTCCTCTTCGCTTGTTCATTATTGCCTAGCGCGAGCTGGAGCCACCCGTACGCCACGGCTCCATCGGACAGCCACGGGAAACTCCTATAAAGATTTTCCAACCACCCAGGCCAATGTGCTTCACGCTTTGGTTCGCCACGATTGATCAGCAAGTAGGCTCCTGCGGCAGCGGCATAGGGGTTGCTGAATTTTTCGTATAGCATCTCCTCTGCTTCCTGCAGGATACGCTCTGCTTGGGGGAGCGAGCCGGATGACAAATATGAAAAAATGGTAGAAAAATAAGGATCGCCCACGGAAATGGATGAGCGAAAGCGACGGGATTCGGCAGATGTATCGCACGCGCTTTCAAAATTGGCTTCGCTGTAGTTAATGATCTGTTTCCACCGCGACGGCAGGCTAATGAGCTCAACTCCTTCCGGAGTCCATTTCACGAATTGCCGGACGTCAAACTCTTCGATGGGCGAAGCTTCAATAGAAAAAAACTGCCGGTCGAAATATTCAGTCTGGAATTTTGGCTGGCCTTTTGAAATGAACGTTATTTCACGGCCCGCATACACCGGCCACCACTCCATAACATCGATTAGTGGTCGAAAAAGATTAATGAGATAGAATCGGGTCATCCATCCCCTTTTACCTTTGAAAGAAAATGACTCCGGAACTGAAGTAACCTCAATGAGCTTGTCTCCTAGCATTGTCCCGAAATAGTCAAGGGCTGCACGAGCTTCTTTCGAATCAATTGCAGCGCCAATAGCGTTGGAAACAACCTTCAGATTCCAGTGCTCACTGGCATCATCTCGTGGATATGCTGATGTCGCCGTCCTTGCTCGAAATCTCGGCTGACTCTCACTTTGCGAAATATCTTCGCCCAAAATCACTTCCTTTAGTTCCCCTTCGTTCAAAGAGGCATGGCTTGTCAGCATCGCTCCTGATGGAAGAACACATTCGATTAGGTAAGAACCAGGCGTCGTGCGGACTTGTAAGGCATCCGTGGATTCGCTTGAAACCGGTATGACTATGTCTCGCCGAGCTGAAGCTAGGGGAGCGTCTTTATCTAAAGGATAAATATTCCCTATCGCCCGCCTGCCTCGTGGCGAACCGTCTGGCGAGGGCTGAAGACGAAGAGATAGAATGGATTCGCTCATCGCTTTAAGATTCAGTTACGGGAATCTTAACATCGCGCACTGGCGGGCGAATTTCATATTCCTTTATAACTGGCGTATATTTTTCGTTTGCGAAATTCGCACCAAATTTATATTTCCTGCCGCCAACTACTGTCACCTCCCAAGGCTCAGGCGAGCGCGCCTCTCTCTTGACTGCTGAAAACCCATCCTCGGCGTAGTGCAAATCCGCATCCTGGTTTGCCGCGGAAATCGAACAGGATACGCAGACTGGCGTCTTCGGCCCCTTCTGGAGTCTGCTAAGACCGAATGTGCTCAAGTCATCCGCAACCGATGTTTGCAACCGCTTTATTTTACCAGCAGCATGGAGTCTATCCATGTAGACATCGATCGCCTCCTTAACTCGGGTGGTTGAGATTGACCACATCTCTCCATCGGGATAATTGTCCGCGCCGCCTCCACGCAAGGCGGTCAGTAGAGACTCGGTGAAATAGCTCGGGGAGTTTTTTCGACCAAACGCCTTTGCACCAGCCACCGTCGAGTATAGAACTGGTCGCGATAGCGGTTGGGCCGGCGCTGGTATCAGAATCGGGTCGCCATAGTGCCCCCGCGCTCCCGTCACAGTGTCGGTGCTTGCTCGGCAGGCATCAATGAGATGGAACTGCTCCCTTGCTGCACACGCCGCAGCTAGCCCTAATCTCATTCTTGAAAAATCGACCGCCCCCTCAAGCGGATTGTCGTCCACTTCTCCATAGTCCTCCAGTAGCAGCGTGGTCGCAGAGCCATCCGCAATACCATGGCCACAAAAATAGAAGATGAGTTGGTTCTCACTTCCGGCATTCCCAAGGTCCTTCCACTTTCGTACCGCCGTTTTGACGTTGGCGATATTCGCCCTCCCAACTGAGAATTCTTCCGTCGTGATTGGATTTTTGTAAATAGCATCATCAGCAGCCGAGAGTAGAAGAGACACCGTGCCCAATGGCTTTTCTAGGTTATCATGTTCACTGATTAACCAATCAGCAAATGCCCTCGCTGAAACAGGTGGGGATGATAGTTGCCCCATGCCATCAACAAAGTCGGCGGTCTTTTCCTTGATCCCCCCAATCAAAAAGGGATAATTTCCTACGCCAATCACCAACGCGTGGGTCGCGGGATGCGCAATCTCCTTTTTATGCACAATAAATGGATTCATCGGAGGGTCCATCGCACACAATCATTTAATTCGACGCCTGACAAGGTCGAGTGCTTCTAGCGGGAAAACAGTATTGAGCGCGCAGTGCATTCGTCGATTCAAGTTGAGGTCTTGTTGTTCACTCTCCCCTCCACACAGCGAGCCTATTCACAGCCCCCTTCGCCAGTTCGCGGGTGATTTCCTTTTTGGTGGCGAGGTCGTAGATTACGAGATCACTTTCGCCTTCGACCAGCAGGAGGAGGCTGGAGGTGTCCGGGGCTAGGGCGTTCACTCGCACGACGGATTGCTCGAAGGGGATGCGTTCCAGCACGGCTTGACCGCCGGTCTCCAACGGGCCTACATCGATGACGAGGAGGTCGTTGCCGGGAGTGGTGTTTTTTTCGAGGCCGTCAGCCGTGCGCTGCTTCATCTTGCCGGAGATCGCGGTCACCAGTTTTTTTTCCTTGGGCAGATAAACTGGTGTTTCGGCTCCGGCTTCGACTTCGAAGGTCTGGATGATTTTGCGGGCCTTCACGTCGAAGAGGACCATGCCGCCATTTTCGGCGGCATTGGCGATGAGGAGGTAATCCTTGCCGCCCAGGTCGAATAACGCCCCGCGATCCGGGAAGGAATGGCCCCAGCTTCCATCCGGCGCGGTCGGAATGTAGTCGAGGTTCTTCCATTGGCCGCGCAGGGCGGCGTCCAGATCGGCGAAGGCCATGGCTCCGTAGAGGTCCAGGGATAGGGCGATGGTATTGCTTTTCGGCGCAAGGAAGATCATTTCGGGGTTCGGACCCTGCTCTTTTTTGTCCGCCGCGATGTTCAGTTTCGGGTTGTCACGGGGGAGGGGCAGGTCCGCTTTGGCCGTGAGGGTGCGCAGGTCGAGCAGGACGAGGCGGCTGCCTTTGTGTTTTCCCTCCTTGCTGTCCTTCTGGAAACTCACCAGCGCCAGGTCTTTTCCGGGTAGGAAAAGGATATCCTCCCCCTTGTTGCCGGAGGGTTTAAGGCTCTCCCGGCTGTTCCATTTCTTGTCGATCCGGCCGCTTTTGAGGTCGATCCAGTAGAAATATCCCTTGTCGGCGGAGACCAACGCATGGCTGCCGAGGGCCTGAACTTCCGTGCTGGCCTCGTCCAATTCTAGGATTTTTGGG
>JBGSMR010000205.1:0-7003 GCA_041740065.1 Chthoniobacterales bacterium | reverse complement strand
TGTATCGGATGGATGATCTTTTCTGGGTGGCGCGTGGGCGTCATTCGCGGATTGATTTCACTCTGCGCAATGATTTTCTCCTACACAGCGGGGAGCGCAGTCGCATTTGGAATTCCCACCGGGCTGCTGGACTGGCTTCCCTTACCGCAAATGCTGGCGCAGCTTCTGGCGGGGTTAATAACGGGCGTGTTGGTTTTCGTAGCAATTTGGTTTGCAGGCGCGCTTTTGTTTAAGCGCACCGCACAGCATGGATCCTTCATCCTTCGGCTGATTTGGGGCCTTGGCGGCGCTTTATGTGGAGCTATTTTTGGGGTTCTCATTGTCCTTTCCATTCTCGCTGGAGTCCGGACGCTTGGCGCATTTTCCGAAACACGGCTGGAAGCTGGAAATAATTTAGGGAACCCCGCGAAAATTTCATTTTGGGAGCCTTCGCTCGTCAAACTCAAGCGCTCTATTGAAGCTGGAGAAACCGGAACCTGGATACGCAGCATTGACATCACTCCGAAATCCACCATCCGCATCGTAACGAAGCTGGGTAAAATACTTTCTGATCCAGCTGCCGCTCAACGGTTCATCGAATCCCCTCACCTGACACCGGTGGTTTCAGATCGCGCGTTTGTAAATCTAATCGCGGATCCAGACATTAACGATGCCGCAATCTCTGGCAAATACACCACCATCTTTACCAATCCCAAAGTTCTTGAGGCAGTGCGGGATCCGGTGCTCTGGCAAAAAATGCAGGCGGTGAATTGGGAAGCAGCCATGGATGAATCCTTGCTTTCCTCTCCGCCACTGCCACCTGACAATACGCTGGCGGCGCCATCGACGCAGTAAATCTTGTAAATTCGACCGCTATCCTCGAAATCTTTACCTTCGACTCATTCAAAATTTTATGCCCACCGATTACATCGCCACCATAGGCTTGGAAGTTCACGTGCAACTGAAAACGAAGACGAAGATGTTCTGCGGCTGCAAGGTGGAATACGGCGCTGAGCCGAACAGTAATGTCTGTCCGGTTTGTCTCGGACTCCCCGGCGCACTCCCGGTCATGAATCACGAAGCGCTGCGACTCACCGCGCTGGCAGGGCTCATGCTGGGGTGCGACATTGCGCCCCGCTGCAAGTTCGATCGGAAAAATTATTTCTATCCGGACATGCCAAAAAACTACCAGATTTCGCAATTCGATCTTCCGTTTTGCTTAAATGGAACAGTTCCTCTCCACGACCTCGCGTATCCCAAGGATGCACAGAAATCGATCGCGACTGCGGACAAAAATGTTCGGCTCACCCGAATTCATCTCGAGGAGGATGTGGCAAAAAGTTTTCACTTTGATCAGGCGACGGGAATCGATTTTAACAGGGCGGGGACACCCTTGCTCGAGATCGTTTCGGAGCCTGACATCGCATCCCCGGAAGAAGCCTTCGCTTACCTCACCGTACTGCAACAGGTGATGATCTATGGCGGCATCAGTGACGCAGATATGGAAAAAGGCCAACTTCGCTGCGACGTGAACGTATCAGTAAGGCCACTCGGAACCACCGAATTCGGGACCAAGATCGAGCTGAAAAACCTGAACTCCATCAGCGGCGTTCGACGCGCACTCGCATTTGAAATTCCCCGCCAAATTGACTTTTTGAACGCCGGCGGCACGCTCGCCCAGGAAACCCGACGGTGGGACGATGTGCGCAGTGAAACAACGCTCATGCGTATCAAAGAGTCTGCCCACGACTATCGATATTTCCCGGAACCAGATCTCCTCCCCGTAGAAACTTCCGCGCTCGTCGAGGCCGCTCGCAGCCGCATGCCCGAGTTGCCGTGGGACAAGCGTGCGCGCTTTGTAGCGGATTATGGAGTAAGTGATTACGACGCGGGGGTGATCGCTAATGACCTCGCACTCGCCTCCTATTTTGAAGCAGCAGCGAAGGAGTCCAAAAAGCCAAAAAGCATAGCAAACTGGCTCCTAAATGACCTCCAAAGCGCTCTCTCAAACGCGGGCATCTCGATCACCGAGTGCGCCGTCCCCCCTCAAGCGCTCGACGAACTAGTCACCTTAATCGACTCGGGGACTATCAGTGGTCGCCAAGGCAAAGAAGTCTTCGCCGATATGTTCACGACCGGCAAAGCCGCCGCATTGATCGTCGAAGAGAAGGGTCTCAAACAAGTGAGTGACGCAGGCGAAATCGAAGGGTTGTGCGATCAAGTCATCGCAGCCAATCCCGGTCCAGCCGCCGATTTTCGCGCCGGAAAGGAAGCAGCACTTAACTTCCTCAAAGGACAGGTGATGAAGCTTTCAAAAGGCAAAGCCAATCCGGCCATGGCTGGGGAAATGCTTGCGAAAAAACTATCATGACATTCGGGATCTAGACGCCATCGCGCACTTCCAATCCGGGAATGTCCCGGAAATGTTTATCCGGTGATACCACAGCCGCACCGACGCGCAGCGCACAAGCGGCAATGGCGAGGTCGGTTGCGGGCGGCCATTTCCCCAGGCGACCCATAGTCCAACCGATCTCTGAGACATGCCTCCAGATCCGGGCATCACATGGAACCTCCGGAACAATATCAAAAAAACCACGGACTTCGTCATGCATCCGCTGCAGTTTAATACCGCGCAGCACTTCCGCCCGCACGACACCTGAGTTATACAAGTGCCCAGCGCGAAGGGCGGGGATCAAACATTGGCGGAAGTCTTTGCCGGCCCGCATCGCATCAATGATCCATGCTGAGTCCACAAGAATGGCTCCCACTATGATCCTTTCCGATAGTTAACGGACTGATTCCGAATCGCTAAGATATCGTATTCGGAATCAACCGATTCCATCACCACCGCCGACTCCCAAGGCGATGCGGCAATCTTGTCAATGCGCGCAATCCGCTCTGCTTCAGTAAGCGCCCAATCTACCGCATCCTTCCGGGTTTTTATACCCGTCAAAGCCATGATCCGCTCAAGCTTGCCCTCATCAATATCGATCGTCGTTTTTATATGCCCATACTTACGGCCATACGATAATCTGTCAATAGAAAGAAATGATTTTGACTCTGAATAACTTCCCTCGGAACCGTCCTATTGGACAGTTGGGACGGCGACCGCTTCCGCGAATTCCTTGGGGAATTTCGCCAGAAAGCTCTGAGTTGGCCAAGCGCAGGCTTCGCCAAACGCGCAGACTGTCCGACCGGCGATGTTGTCGGCGACATTCAGCAGTGTTGCCGGATCTTGCTCGTTCCCCTCACCTGCCAGCATGCGTGTGGTCATTTTTGACATCCACAGGCTGCCTTCCCGACATGGCGTGCATTGCCCGCAGCTCTCGTGCGCATAAAACTGATTCAAGTTATTGAGAGCCCAGACCATGCTGCGCGTGTCGTCCATAACTATGACGCCACCACTCCCAACCATCGTTCCAGCGGCCGCCAACGAAGACGCATCCATTACGAGGTCCAGCATCGCGACTTCCTTATCCACCATTGAGCCGTCCGGCGCTTTGGACTTAATCTTGAACACATCGTCTGCGTTAAGCACTTTGGCCGAGCTTCCTCCCGGAATCACTGCTTTCAGCTTCCGTCCGGGCTTCATGCCTCCGCAGATATCAAAAATCAACTCCCCGAGCGTCACCGATCCACAAGGAAGCTCATAGTACCCCGGCCTCATCACATCCCCACTTACGCACATCGTGCGAGTTCCACCGTCGCCGGGGGTTCCCATTTTCGCGTATTCCTCGGCACCGAGGCGGACAATATGCTTCACATGGCAAAGCGTCTCGACGTTATTTACGATCGTCGGTGACATGTAAAGACCCAGCACTGCGGGGAAATAAGGGGGCTTAATGCGCGGATAGGGCCGCTTTCCCTCGAGCGATTCGATCAGGCTTGTTTCTTCGCCGCAGATATATGCGCCCGCGCCCTGGTGGACGTAGATATCGCAGTCAAAGCCGCTGCCACAAATATTTTTCCCGACGAATCCTTTGGCTTTAGCTTCCTTAATAGCATTCCAAACGATTTTCGCCGCTTCTGGAAATTCGCAACGGATGTAGATGTAGGCCAGTTTTACGTTGACTGCATACGCTGCAATCAAGAGCCCTTCAACGAGTTGGTGGGGATCGTTATGGAGAATGTAGCGGTCTTTGAATGTTCCGGGCTCGGACTCATCGCCATTGACGACGATGTAGTGCGGCTTTCCATCATCGCGCTTGATAAAGCTCCACTTGATACCGGCAGGAAATCCGGCGCCTCCACGACCGCGAAGGTTTGCAGCTTTAACTAAATTGGTTATTTCCTCGGGAGGCATTTTGAGTGCCTTCTCCAGCGACTCGTATCCTCCATGCGCGACATAGGTCTCGATATCGTTCGACCAACCTGGACGGCTGATGTTTTCGAAAATAATTCTGCGCTCTCTCGGATGCGCCTGCGGGATAAGGGATACCATGGTGTGTCGGATGACTGTCGGTTATTCTTTGTCGTAGGACGTTACGATGCTCGGCACATCCTCAGGGGTCACGTTTTCGTGCAAATCGTCATTAATCAAACAAACGGGTGCCGATCCACAACTCGCAAGGCACTCGACAAATTCGACGCTGAATTTTCCGTCAGCGCTGGTCGGCGGAGCCTCACCAAACCCATGACTATGCGAATGCGCATCCACTCCCGTCGCTGAACAAAACTTTTCGCGCAACTCGTACGATCCAGCCAATGCGCAGGACAGCGTCCGGCAAACACGGATGACTGTTTTCCCCGCAGGCTCCTGACGAAACCACGGGTAAAACGTGACCAACTCGATGATATTGATCGGCTGCAGGTCAAGCTTGGCTGCGATCCAATCAACTCCAGTTTCGTCAATGAATCCGAAATGATTTTGCCAGAGGTGGAGGAGCGGCAGCGACGCGCTGCGCTTCGACACCGGGTAGTGCGTTATTGTTTCCTCGATCTCCGCAAGGAGGTCGTCGGGAATTTGTTCTGCCTGATTGGACGAGGTCTGAGTGATCATAGTGCCTACACGTAAAATTATACGCCATCATCCAAAGATTCGACGCGGCGTCGATGAACAATTTTGCTCATCGCCATTTCCTGGATGACATCCACCGGCGGTTATTCAGTGATAATGTCCTTGTAGGTCTTGCCGGTAGGAATCATCGGGAGCACGTGCTCAGTGTATGGCGTCAATACGTCGAGCAAATATGCTTCGTCCGAGTCAAGCATCCGTTGCAGAGCCGCTCGGAGGTCCGCCTTCCGTGTCACGCGCTCCGCTTTCACGCCAAACCCATGGGCGATCTGAATATAGTCCGGATACACGCGACCGAGATCCTGCGGATCGCCGAGGAAGGTATGCGCGCGGTTACTGCCGTAAAAACGATCCTCCCACTGCATCACCATGCCAAGGTGTTGATTATTCAAAATGATCGCTTTTGCCGCGATCTTCTCGATATGAGCGGTGGCAAGTTCTTGGACATTCATGACAAACGACCCGTCGCCATCAATATCGATCACCTGTTTATCGGGGCAGGCCACCTTAGCGCCGAGCGCAGCAGGATATCCAAAGCCCATGGCTCCCAGCCCGGCCGATGTCAGCAGCGACCTGGGGTTGTTGAAATCATAGAATTGTGCAGCCCACATCTGGTGCTGCCCCACGCCGGTCGTGATGATGGCATCTCCCCCGGTGAGTTCCCATAGCGTCCGGATGACATGCTGGGGCTGGATTGCATCCTCGGTGTCCTTGTATGTCAAAGGAAAGGCCGCCTTCCACTCAGCGATCTGCTGATACCACTCGGGGAAACGCGTGAACTCGTTCGCAACCCGTTTATTACCGGTCTTCTCCAGACGGGCATTCATTTGCGACAAGGCAAATTTCAGGTCGCTGAGAATCGGAAGCTTTACCGCGCGGTTCTTATTCAACTCCGAGTTGTCAATATCGATATGGACGATCGTGCCGTGCTCGCAGAATTTCTCGACTTTCCCGGTCACGCGGTCATCAAACCGAACTCCAATCGCGAGAAGGAGGTCGGCCTCATTCACCGCATTGTTGGCATACACCGTGCCGTGCATTCCCAGCCACTTGAGCGAAAGCGGATGCCCCTCTGGGAAACATCCGATTCCCATCAGCGTCGTGGCTACCGGAATCTGCGTGCGCTCAGCGAACTCTAGCATCTCCGCATGCGCATTGCCGCTAATCACGCCGCCGCCACAATAGATCATCGGGCGCTTGGCGCTGGCAATTAGCCCCAGCACTTCCTGCAACGCAACGTCGTCCGCATGAGGTTCGCAGCGGTATCCGCGCAGGGTCACGGACTGCGGGAAAATCGGCTGAGCTTCTTGATTTTGGATATTCTTGGGCAGATCGATGAGCACCGGTCCCGGCCTACCAGATTGCGCGATGTAAAATGCCTCCTTCACGATGCGCGGGATATCATTGATGTCCCAGACAAGGTAGCTATGCTTCACCACGGGCAGCGTCATCCCAAAGAAATCGGTCTCCTGGAACGCCCCGCGGCCAATCATGTCCTGATTAACCTGACCAGTAATCGCTACAAGCGGCACCGAATCCATGAAGGCATCTGCAATACCAGTGACCAAATTCGTGGCTCCGGGACCGGACGTCGCCATGCATACACCGGCACGTCCAGTGGCTCGGCCATAAGCTTCCGCTGCAAACACACCGCCCTGCTCGTGGCGCGGCAGGATGGTTCGTATTTTCTTAGAGCGCGTCAGAGCCTGATGGATCGGCATCGAGGCCCCACCCGGATAGGCAAAAATGACATCGACACCCTCGCGCTCCAGGCATGCAACTAGAATGTCGGCTCCCGACATTTTTTCCCCACGGTCCGGGGAAGATTTGGAACTTGAACGTGATGCAGATTTAGTGGCCATAGAAGCCTTCTATCATGACCGCACCTCAGGCTCAGATCAAGTCGTGTTTTTGAATCACCGATCGTTGCCTGAAGGTGAGGACAATGCTCAATCAGCCCTCGATCGTATCGTCAAGCCAACCAAGCAGGGTGGAGATCGATGCCTCCGT
>JBGSMR010000197.1:0-5039 GCA_041740065.1 Chthoniobacterales bacterium | reverse complement strand
GACCGGCATGCTCACGTTATCTGAAGTGCAGGTGCCACTGCTCCGTCCCGGCACAGCGGATCTGAACCTCACCCTCGCATTGGCGGCGGTATTCATGATCATGTGGTTTTACTGGACTATCCAAGAATTGGGCGTGGGCGGTTTTATCAAGCATACGTTCGGGGTGAAGGGTGGAATCAAGGGCTTCATGCTGATCCCTCTCGGGTTTATTTTTGCTTTCGTCGGGATCATTGAGATTGTTTCAATGGCATTCCGTCCGGTTTCGCTTTCGCTGCGATTGTTTGGCAACGTGTTTGCTGGCGAAAATTTGCTGACGACGATGATCACGCTGGGCAAGACGATGGGACTGCCTGACATTGTTGCGTATCTTTCCAGCATCGTCATACCGATTCCCTTTTACTTCCTCGAAATCCTTATTGGCCTGCTGCAAGCGATGGTATTTACGTTGCTTTGCGCGGTATACATCCAGCTCTCCACAACGCACGACGAGGGCGCGCACTAAACGAAAATTTCTCACTTTCACCATCGGGACCGTGGCAAAGACTGCGGGCGGTGGAGAAAACAAACACCATAAACAATACGCATTAACATGATTCCTGAAATCTTCGCATCAGCAGTCGCCGGAGTCGGCATCTCCGGAAGCTTCACCCTCGCCATCGCAGGCGCAGGCGCAGCCATCGGCATTGGATTGATCGGCGCAAAAGCCGTAGAAGCCGTGGGCCGCAACCCCGGATCCTTCGGTAACGTCTTGACACTCGCCATCATTGGCATGGCGTTGGCGGAAGCTATCGCCATTTACGCGCTCGTCGTTGCATTCGCTCAAGGACGATAAATCGTAGAAATCAAAGGATCACCGCCCGGAGTTTGTCTCCGGGCGGTGGATTCTCTATCACCACCGGATCCGCTTAAGCCCAAATTATGGACGCAATCACACAGATTTTCACGACTTTCGGCGTCACCTGGCCGAAATTCATCGCTCAGGTCATTCTGTTTCTTACTGTCTACGGGATCTTGAGCAAATTCGCCTTTGGTCCGATCATTAAGATGCTTGAGGAGCGCCGCCGCAGGATCGAAGAAGGCCAAGTCAACGCAGAAAAGATCAAGCAGCAACTCGCCGAAGCGGAAATTCGTTATCAGGAAGTGCTCCACAAAGCCAACGTGGAGGCCCAGGCGATCATCAATGAAGCCCGCACAAGCGGCGAAGCGCTCACGCAACGCCAGACTCAAGAAGCGATCCGCGCTGCGGAGGACATTCTCGTCAAGGCTCGCGTTGAGATCGAACAGGAGCAGCGGAAAATGGTTGCAGATGTGAAAAAACACATGATCAATCTGGTCGTTGACACGACTGCCAAGGTGACCGGCAAGGTCCTCACCGACGCGGATCAAAAACGTCTCAGCGAAGAAACTGCCAGCCAGTTGGCATAATTTTACCTGGTCTGGCGCTGCGCTGGACATAAATCTCCGGTCCCGAACCAAAATTCATGAAAATCAGCAAAGATGCCCGACGTCAGGCGCGACAAATGTTTCGCGCCAGCTTGGCGAATGGGCGCCTAGACCGCGCGAGCGTTACCAAAGTCACGGACATGGTTATCGCCGGGAAGCCGCGCCATTATTTGCAGGCACTGAAGGAATTTGCTCGCCTGGTTCGACTCGAGTCGGCTAGGCGCCACGCCATCATCCAGAGCGCGACGGCACTTGTTGCCGATGAAGCGCAGGCCATCGCCGACCGTGTGCATAGCAATTTCGGCAGCGATATCACCACAGAATTTCAAGTCAACCCGGCACTGCTTGGTGGCCTGCGCGTGCAGGTCGGCAGCGACGTCTGGGACGGCTCCGTCCGCAACCGTCTCGACCTCATCACTCAGCAACTTTAACGATCACGTATCCCGACCACATGAGCACCATCCTCGAAGAACTCGAACAAAAAATCCAAGGCATCGAAAGCTCCGCAACCACCAAATCCAATGTCGGTTACGTCCGTGAGATTGGCGATGGAGTTGCACGCATTGAAGGCCTCAGTGCAGCAATGCTCAATGAGATGCTAGAATTCCCCGCCGGGATCACAGGCATCGCCTTGAACTTGGAGGAAACCGAAGTCGGAGCTATCCTTTTCGGCGACTACACCAAGATCCGCGAAGGTGACGAAGTGCGCACCACGGGACGGTTGCTTCAGACCCCCGTTGGCAGATGCCTCCTCGGACGCGTCGTCGATGCGCTCGGTAATCCGATTGACGATAAAGGTGAAATTGAAGCGACTGAGTTTTTCCCAGTGGAAAAGACAGCGCCTGGCATCATTCAGCGTAAAAGTGTGAGTCAACCCGTGCAGACGGGCATTATGGCAGTGGATGCGATGATCCCGATTGGCCGTGGACAGCGAGAGCTGATCATTGGTGACCGTGCTACTGGCAAAACGACCATCGCAATTGATACGATTATCAATCAGGCAAATGCAAACCGCACCGCCGAAGCGATGGGGGACGCGAGCTTCCGTCCGCTTTACAGCATCTACGTTGCGATCGGACAGAAAAACGCAAACGTCGCCCGGGTCGTGAAGATTCTGGAGCAAAATGATGCGCTCAAATACACGATCATCGTCTCTGCTCCGGCCTCTGATTCTGCAACCAACCAATACATCGCTCCGTTCACCGGTGCAGCGATGGGCGAGTGGTTCATGGAAAACGGGATGGATGCCCTCATCGTATATGATGATCTCTCCAAACATGCGGTAGCCTACCGTCAGGTATCGCTCCTGCTCAAACGTCCTTCGGGACGGGAGGCTTATCCGGGCGATGTCTTTTACTTGCACAGCCGGTTGCTCGAGCGTTCTGCGCGTCTCGGAGAAAATTACGGAAATGGATCGGTGACGGCGCTGCCAATCATTGAAACCCAGGCAGGTGACGTTTCGGCCTACATTCCGACCAATGTGATTTCGATCACTGATGGACAGATCTATTTGGAGACCGACCTTTTCTACCAAGGCATTCGTCCGGCGATTTCGGTCGGTCTGTCCGTTTCTCGTGTGGGATCTGCGGCGCAGATCAAGGCGATGAAGCAGGTGGCTGGAAAGCTCAAAGGCGACTTGGCCCAGTTCCGCGAGCTCGCAGCGTTTGCGCAGTTCGGATCTGATCTAGATGCCCGCACGAAGGCCCAGTTGGATCGTGGACAGCGGATCGTGGAGCTGTTTAAACAGTCCCAATACAGCCCAATGCCGGTCCAAGTCCAAGTGGTCGTTTTGTTCTCGATGCAGAAGGGATATGTGGATTCGGTTCCTGTGGATCGCGTCAAAGAGTTCCAGAATCAACTCATGGAATTCTTCAGCACTCGTAAAGAAGCGCTGCTCACCAAGGTGCTCGAGAAGAAACAGATCGATAAGGAACTTGAGCCAGAGCTGATCGCAGCGCTCGACGAATTCAAAAACTTCTTCAAATAATCCGAGTCCTGAGTTGATCCACTAGCGACCGAACTTTTCCATCATGCCAAGCACACGCGACATTCGCCGACGCATTAAGTCCGTCAAAAACACCGCCCAAATCACAAAGGCGATGCAGATGGTCGCCGCGTCGAAAATGCGGAAAGCGCAGATCGCTGCACTGGCCGGGCACCCCTATTCGCAGCTCCTCAACAAGGTCCTCGTTTCGCTCTCCGGCACCGTGGAGCATGGGCTCCACCCGTTGCTCGAGGTTCGGGAAGTAAACAAGGAACTCGTTCTTGTGGTCAGCACCGACAAGGGGCTGTGCGGCGGATTAAATACTAACATCTTCCGCGAAGCTTCTCTGCTCAACAGAGACACCACGGTTTACGTGAATACCGGTCGCAAGGGGAAACAATTTCTTGCGCGTTCGAAGCGGCAGATGCTCGCAGATTTTGAATTGATCGATCAACCGACATTTTTGCAGACGAAGTTGATTTCAAAATTTTGCATTGAGAAATTCCTTTCGGGTGAAGTGGATCGGGTGACTATTTTGTTCTCCCGGTTTGTCAACACGCTCTCGCAGGTTCCGACCCGATTGACGCTGCTCCCGATTTCACCATTAGTTGTGAATCAGGCCGTGGCGGAGGCACACAAGGGTGTGGCCGAGTATCAATTTGAGCCTTCCGCGCCGGAGGTGCTTGGAGCGATCCTTCCATACTATGTGCATTTCGGTGTTTTTCAGGCGATCCTCGACGCCCGCGCTTCCGAGCACAGTGCGCGCATGGTTGCGATGAAGAGCGCGACCGATAACGCCAAGAGTCTCGTAACCGACCTCACGCTGGAATACAACAAAGTCCGTCAGGCCGCTATCACCAGCGAGCTTCTCGAAATCACGACCGCCCAGATGGCGCTCGAATAATCTCACTACTACCCACCCTTATGACCACCAAAGGAAAAATCGTCCAAATCATCGGTCCTGTTGTCGATGTCGAGTTCGACCCGCAAGCCGGATCGCTTCCGAGCATCTACGACGCACTCGAGATCCAATTTGTCAGTAATGGCCAACCGACCCGACTCGTGCTTGAAGTGCAGCAGCACCTCGGTGACCACTGGGTGCGTGCAATTGCCATGTCGTCCACGGAAGGGCTGACCCGCGGAGCTGAAGTGGTCGCCACAGGTGCTCCGATTTCCGTCCCCGTCGGCGAAGCTGTTCTCGGACGGATATTCAATGTGATCGGGGAGCCCACCGACGAACGCGGCCCGGTGATTACCGAGAAACGCTACCCGATTCACCGACCTGCTCCAACACTCACTGAGCAAGACACTCGCCCGTCGATCCTCGAAACTGGAATCAAAGTCATCGATCTGATCTGTCCCTTTACTAAGGGCGGAAAAGCGGGTGCGTTCGGTGGTGCCGGCGTTGGAAAAACGGTCGTCATTCTTGAGCTCATCAATAACATCGCCAAGGGCCACGGTGGATACTCAGTATTCGCGGGCGTTGGCGAGCGGACTCGTGAAGGAAATGATCTCTACCATGAGATGAGCGACGCAGGCGTTATCGTGCAGGATGATCTTTCAAAATCGAAAGTTGCGCTCGTTTACGGCCAAATGAATGAGCCTCCCGGTG
>JBGSMR010000156.1:0-5247 GCA_041740065.1 Chthoniobacterales bacterium | reverse complement strand
GGCGGCGTGCTGAATCAGGGCATTGCGTGCTTGCCATATCCGGGTGCGGGCGGCATGGCTTTGAACGATGCAAAACCTGAAGGCACTTGCAGCGGCGCTGTTGGGCGCCGCATTGACGGGCGCGGGAGCTCTTCTTTTTGTATGGGCGGACCAGAGTTCGACGCAGTTTGGAACTTCTTTATGGAACTCCCATCCCTGGGTGTTTTTCCTGCTGATGCCCGGTGCGCTCATGCTAGTCCTTTTCCTTCGAGATCGTGTCTTCCAAGGCACTGATGGCACAGGTATCCCGCAAACCATCGCAGCGCTGAAGCTGGGCCCCGGCGAAGTCCGCGACCGACTACTGTCGCCACGCGTGGCCATCGGCAAAGTCTTCCTCACGGTGATTGGATTATTCTCGTGCCTATCCATCGGGCGCGAGGGGCCCTCGGTGCAATTTGGTGCCTGCATGATGCATCTTATCAGCAAGTGGGGGAACTTCCCGCAGCATTTGATTGAGCGCGGGCTGATACTAGGCGGTGGTGCCGCGGGCATTGCTGCGGCATTTAATGCGCCCATTGCCGGTGTGATTTTTGCCTTCGAGGAAATTGGCCGGGCGTTTGACAAACGCAATCTGGGTACGATTCTGCGCACGGTGGTCGTCGCCTGTCTTGTCGCTATGAGTGTGTTGGGTGACTATTTCTTCTACGGGAATTTTGCTCCAGTAATCGGTGCGGGGGAGTTTCTTTCAATCAGCCCATGGTTCGGTGTTTGTATCATTGGAGTGGTCGGAGGTGCGCTCGGCGGGCTGTTTTCCCGCTTATTACTGCGGGTAATGCCATGGGTGAGTGCGCAAATCCGTCGGTCATTTTGGAAAGTTGCCATGGTGATTGGATTGCTTAGCGCGATCCTCGCCGCGATGTCCGGTGGCGCGACGCTGAACGGCGGGCGCGATCAGGCTGCCGCAATCCTGGCAACCAGCAGCCCCGAATACCTGACCACGCTGGATGTCGAGGACGCGGGACGCCTCGTCGAAATCAACGACAATTGCGGGGTGGGGTATCCAGTACTTCGTGCCGGCGCCTCCTTCCTGGCGTTGGTGACCGGGATTCCCGGCGGGTTATTTGATCCCTCGTTTTCCGTGGGTGCCGGGTTGGGAAAATGGTCGGCGCCGCTATTTTCGGGATTGGGACTCAGCCCGCTTTCGGTGGTGCTCTTATTTATCGTCGCGTATTTTTCCGGCGTCGTTCAAAGCCCGATCACAGCGTGCGTCATTCTGGTGGAAATGACGGGGCTTATCGCATTCACGTTGCCCATGGCGGCGGCAGCGGTGATCGCATACGAAATATCCCGACAGATCTGTCCAGATGCATTGTACGAAGCGCTGGCGAACAATTTTCTCAAACCCTCATCGCTGCGCCCAACGGAGCTTCGCTGACGTGGCACGGGGATTCTGATGACATTCTGCCGGGGTGGCGCGGGTGATTTCATCAGCGACTTTGGAGTAATTCCCCTCACGTAAACCGGCTTGGAATGCCTTTTTCACGCGGCGGTCCTCGCCGGAGTGAAACGTCAGGATCACGACCCGCCCGCCCGGAACTAGACACTCCGGCACAATGCGCAGGAAAGTTTCAAGCGCCGACATTTCCTCATTAACAGCGATTCGAATCGCTTGAAACACACGGCGGATGGAGCGAGCCAACGCATCTTCGTCATGGTGCGGCAACGCATCACGCACTGCCGCAGCGAGGTCAGTCGTTTGCGGAAAATGCCGTCCGGCCAGAGCACCCGCCAGCACCATTGCTTCAGGCTCGTCGGAGTGATCTCGAAGGGCCATCTCCAGCGCCGCCGGTCGAATATTTTCGACCCAAGTGGACGCGGGTTGACCGCGTGCCGGGTTCATCCGCATATCCAACGGGCCTGATGTTTTAAATGAAAACCCCCGCTCGGGCGTGTCGATCTGCATCGAAGAAACTCCCAGATCGACAAAAATTCCGTTTGCACCCGAACTCCCTTCCTCCGCGAGAATCGCGGGCAGACCCGCAAAATTAGACTTTCGGATCCTTAAGATTTCCTCGCCAAATCCCAGCCGCCTCAGGCGCTCAGCAGTGCGTGGAAGTTCCTTGGGGTCGACATCCAAGCCGATCAGGCGTCCGCCGGGCTGCGTAAATGGCAGGATCTCACGCGCATGCCCACCATATCCGAGGGTGCCGTCCACCACCAATGCTCCAGGTCGCAACTTCAGGGCGTCGAGCACCTCGTGAACCATGATCGGGACATGCATTCCTGCGGGAGTCTTGCCGGATGCAAGCACCTTGGCGACCGTGTCGGGATATTTTTCTGGAGACAGCTCCTTGTATTTGTCTTCGAAACGACGCGGATTTTTCCCGCTATACCGCGGACGTCTCCGGTGCGGGAGGCTCGGATCTGGGGCACTCACAGCTCGTTATATTTTAGATTCGACCCCTTGGCCTTGGCGACGGGGTACCGCTCTTCATTGCGGGCAAGTTTGGCGCGCATGGCATCTGCGAGGTCAATGCCGCAGTTGTCCGCCATTTCAAAAAGCAGGATGGCGACATCCGCCATCTCTGAGGAAATCTCCTCCCGCCGGTCTTCGATGCGTTGCGCGGATTGTTCCGGAGTTTGCCAGACAAAGTGCTGCAGAAGCTCGCCGGCCTCGGCGGTAATTGCTACCGCAAGCTCCTTCGGATTATGAAATCGCAGCCAATCCCTCGCATCCCGAAACGCGCGGATTTCAGCTGTCAGTGACTCAATGGACGTGGACATAGTGGGAGCCTACTCACAGCGACCGCAGAAAGAAAACCTACGAATCCCCGGGCGCTACTCTCCGGGCTCCTCGTTGCGTCGAACCAGCACGGGCGTTCCTTTCGCAATTTTCTGCGAGAGATCGAAGGCGTCCCAGTTTGCCAATCGGATGCAGCCACTGCTCTCGTTACGACCAATTTGGTCTGGCGATTGCGTTCCATGGATTCCGACGCTCGGCCGGTTAATGGCCATCCAGACGATGCCGACATAATTGTTCGGGCCAGGAGGGATGTTAAAGGCATTGTCGCTGCGGGTGCCGTCTTTCAACACCGATTTGTCGTAGCGGAAATACGGCATCAGGATGTTCGCGGTGATCCGCCAGTCTCCGATTGGGACTGGTACCCGTCCCGACCCAGGCGTGCAGGGATACGATGCGATCAAATGGTCGTCTTCGTAAAGCTCAAGGATCCGTGGTTCGGTGAGTAGAACAATATGGCGCTTGGGTGGCTCCGGCGTTGGTTCCGGCGTTGGTTCCGGCGTTGGAGTGAATTGCGCTTCCGCTGAGATTGGAGTCTCGGGCGATGGTGAAATTTGAGGCGTGGGTGATGCCTGAGACTTCGCTTTCGCCGCAGCGGTTCTTTCCTTTTCCAAGGCGGTCACATCGGCCATATGAAAAGGTGTGACATTCGGGACACGCATTACCGTGCCCGCAACGATCGGGCTATCCGCAATCGACAGGTTCAATTCCCGGAGAAAATTGAGGTCGCAGTGAAACATTTCTCCGACCATTTCCCAAGCGTCCGCATACGGCATTCGCTTGAGCTTTTCCTGCTCCGGTGGTGAAGACGCAGTTTTTCCAATCCATTTCAGGTCCTCTTCGGAAACTGTGTATTCTCGATAGGGACTTGTGATGCTCGACGTATCCAAGAGCGTGCCCGGGGGCAGCTCTTTTGAGCGGTTGTAACGGTCGGCTGCCTTTTGGGTGAACTCTCCGCCAAGGCCATCGATCTTTCCAGGGCGAAAGCCCGCTTGGTCCAATACAACCTGCACGCTCGCCAGGTGGACTCTCAGGTCACTATCTGGATCCGGTTTTTCCATTCGCGCGACGGACGCCTCCCGGGCGGAGTTTTGCCCATAGAGTGGGTCCATTCCCAAGCCGGATAGCGAAAATAGCAGGGCGAGTGGCAGCGTCGGTCTTAATGTAATTCGGAGCACACTACCACCCATCTCGCGAATGCCGACGAATTGCAAGCGGACGTGATCATTGGATTTTCTCATTTGCGAATCTGGAATGATCGTGTCTGATAGATACCTATCGCTAAAGATCAATTCAGTTGGGAACGCACGGTTCGCCGAAAAACACCGATTTTTCTGCGATGGTATGTCTTATTGCCGCTTGCAATGGTCATTCTAGGAGTGGCTGGAACCCTTGTGGGATATGGGCTGCTGAAGTTTAAATACGAGGCCCACGCCGCCTCCTATGACCTGACGACGATGGACCAAATGGAGTCCGCGACGACAGTGTACGACCGAAATGGCGACCTGCTCGGGAAATTTTTTATCCAGAACCGGAACCCGATTTCGTGGGACAAAATCCCCCCGCTCATGGTCCAGGCCGTAGTGGCTGCGGAAGACAATCGTTTTTATGAGCACAGCGGTGTGGACTACATGGGCGTGCTGCGGGCGGCGATCAAGAATTACCGCTCGGGCCGTATCAAACAGGGTGCAAGCACGGTCACCCAGCAGCTTGCGCGAAACTCCTTCGAACTCCGTGAACGGACGTATGAGCGCAAAATTGTCGAGATGTTGCTCGCCAATCGGATTGAGGAGAGCTTTTCGAAAGAGAAGATCATGGAGCTCTACTTAAACCGGGTTTATTTCGGTTCCGGACTGTATGGTATCGACGCTGCAGCACGTGGGTATTTCGGAGTGGCTCCGCTCGAGCTGACCGCCGGTCAATGTGCGGCGCTTGCCGGATTGCTTCCCAGCCCAAATGGTTTGTCCCCGTGGAATAACTTAGAGGGCGCCCGGAACGCGCGTAATTTCGTGCTCGGTCGAATGAAGGATCAGGGGTTCTTATCGTCTGAGCAGATGCGCCAAGAACAGGAAGCGGTTCTGATCACCCGCCGCCGGACAAATCCCCACAAAACCGGGTATGCCGTCGATTTCGTGCGACAGCAGGTCATCGCTGCACTCGGCTTTGAAAAAGCTATGCAGGGCGGTTACCGCGTCACCACGACGCTAGACAGCCGCATGCAACGCACTGCGGACATCGCACTTCGGAGTCGGCTGAACGCGGTCGAGCAAGTGAATGGCTACCAACACCAGACATTTGCCCAATTCGAGAAAATTTTCGAGCCTTTCGACGAAACCTTGCGGAAGGGAGGATTTCCATCCACGCCACCACGACCTGAGTATCTCCAGGGAGCAGCGATCGCGATTGATACCACCACCGGAGCTATCCTGACTATGGTGGGTGGTCGTGAGTTCAAACACAGCGAGTAC
>JBGSMR010000153.1:0-5401 GCA_041740065.1 Chthoniobacterales bacterium | reverse complement strand
ACGCGACCCGTGCCGTCGAAATGGGCCTTGCTGAAGCCGACTGGTATCAGACACCTGTGCCACGGAAGAGTCTGCGACGTTTGCTCGATCGACGGGACGGGCCAGCCATCCGCGACACTGTTCTGTGGTTTGCCCTCTTGGGGTTGACCGGTTGGGGCACGGTGGCGCTTTGGGGCACGTGGTGGGTGGTCCTGCCCTACGCGCTTTACGCGGTCCTTTATGCAACGGCCTCCGACTCGCGCTGGCATGAGTCCGGGCATGGTACGGCATTTAAGACGGACTGGATGAACAATGCGCTCTACGAGGTGGCGTCTTTCATGGTGATGCGGGAATCCGTAGTCTGGCGATGGAGTCACACGCGGCATCACTCGGACACCGTTATCGTCGGCCGGGACCCGGAAATTCAGGTGTCGCGACCGCCTGATATTCGGTCACACATCCTGAGCATTTTCGCCATTGGGGTGTATCGCAGTTATCTGCCGGCGGTGATCCGGCACGCCTTTGGACGGGTGAGTCCCGATGAACGCACATTCATTCCAGAGACAGAATTTCCAAAGATCTACCGCAATGCTCGAATTACCCTTGCCCTTTACGCGGCAGTAATTACCTCGGCGGTGGTTCTGCAATCGTGGATTCCTGTGGTTTTGATCATCCTGCCCCATTTTTTTGGCACGTGGCTGATGATTTTGCATAACACGACCCAGCATGCGGGCCTTGCAGAAAATGTCCTCGACCATCGGCTCAATTGCCGGACCGTTTTTATGAATCCGTTCAGTCGGTTCATTTACTGGAACATGAACTACCATTTGGAGCATCACATGTTCCCTTTGGTTCCGTACCACAACCTCCCTAAGGTGCATGAGCTGATCAAGGACGACTGCCCTCCACCTTATCCTTCAATTGCGGCGGCATGGCGCGAAATTCTTCCTGCCGTGCTGCGGCAGGTAAAAGAGCCTTCGTATCACGCCAAGCGCAAGCTCCCGCCGCCACGTCCGGCCGTCGTCGAGGGAGTGCAATCTGGCGACGCACGTCCAGATGTGGAAGGTTGGATCGAAGTGTGTGCAGGGGCTGACTTGGGAAATGAAGATGTCATGCGCTTTGACCACGGACGCCACACGTTCGCGCTCATTCGCAACAACGAGGGGCAACTCTTTGCCACGGACGGAATTTGCACCCACGGCAATACGCACCTTGCAGGCGGGTTGGTGAAGGACGACATCATCGAGTGCCCGAAACACAACGGGCGGTTCCATCTGGTTGATGGTTCGCCGGCTCGCGCTCCGATCTGCCGGGGGCTCGCAACCTATCCGATCGAGGAACGAGCGGGGCGTCTCTGGCTTAACGTTGAGCGCGCAGGTGGGTGCGGTGCACGGGCGCAGAAAACGTATCACCTTCGAGTGGTGTCGAATCTCAGCGTTTCGACCTTTATCAAAGAACTCGTGCTTGAGCCGGTGAACGACTCCAGCAAGGTCGAATTTTCCCCCGGCGACTACATTCAAATCAACATCCCAGCTTATCAGGAGATCCGGTTTTCTGACTTGGATATTCCTGAGCCGTATGCGGAGGTATGGCGGCGTCAGCATGTGTTCGACTTGGTCTCTCGAAATCCTGAGGGGGAACTTCGGCGAAACAACTACTCGATTGCGAGCAACTCTGCTAAGGAGCGCACACTCACGTTCAACGTCCGCATTGCTACGCCGCCGCCCGGACAAGATTGTCCGCCCGGTGTCGGTTCAAGCTATGTATTCTCGCTCAAGCCGGGCGATGAGGTGACCGCGATCGGGCCGTTCGGAGATTTTCATATCAAACCGACTCAACGTGAGATGGTATACATTGGAGGCGGTGCTGGCATGGCGCCCCTGCGGGCGCACCTTTCGCACTTGCTCGAAACTGAAGGAACTGCGCGCCGAGTCAGCTACTGGTATGGAGCCCGGTCTGCGCAGGAGCTCTTTTACGCGGATGTTTTTGAACGTCTCGCCCGGGAACACTCGAATTTTTCCTTTCATCCCGCGCTGTCGTCGCCGTTGCCGGAGGATGGCTGGCAGGGGCCTGCTGGATTTATTCACGAGGTAGTGCTCGGGCAATATCTTGAAGGCCACCCGGATCCTAAGTCGGTGGAGTTTTATCTCTGCGGCCCGCCGATGATGATTAAGGCATGCACGAAAATGCTTGCAACGCTTGGCGTGCCTGCCGAACGCATCAGCTACGACGAATTCTAATCTTTCAACCTAAATCCCGCAGTTGGAAGGCCTGAAAATGCCAGTTTTTACCATGAAGACCGGGAAGGACATGAAGAAATGACTTGTCTAAAAGCCGACCCGACCAAGCGGACTTGCGTTCACTCATTGGGTGAACGAGATGAATGGTCCTGATTTTGCATAAGGCATTGAACTTCATGCCCTTCGTGTCCTCCATGGTGAATTCAATTGCGAATTCTAGGTTCAAATGAGAAGTCGGGTTATGGCTGCGTCTCTAGGTGACTGTGGCACAAAACGGGGCAAGCCAGCTTTCTAAAAACCTGATGGCGTGCAGTGGATCAATACTGAATGTAAACCCTGTGCGACTGGAGAAACTCATTGAGCCCGTGCTTGCCATCCGCTCCGCCGAAGGTCGATTCAGCCCGGTAAACCGAAAGTCGCTGCTCGAAAGCCTTCGAAGGTGCGAAAACGGGTGCGCCAAAGTCCACGTCGAAAATAGCCGGCGTCTGCGCCGAGGCGGTTGCGATGGAGGAAATAGCGAGCCCGGCGGCAAGCGCGGGGCTGATGAAAGACGGATGGATTTTCATTTGATGTCGGATGGGTTGAATCATTTTTGTCCCTCGGGGCACTCGTCACCGCCGGCGGCGATCATTTCGGCAAAGGTGCCGTCCCACCAGGCATCATAGGCCGCGCGGAGCTTTTCCCCGACACCGGTTCGAGCTGCGGCAAGGTTGTTTTCACAGGCGGGATCACGGCGCACATCGTACAAGGCCCATCCCTCACCCGTAGTTACCCCTGCATGCAGTTGGGGATTGGCGGAATAGGGATAGGAGGGAACGTTTCCGCCCTTCTCGACCCCTCGCAGCACGTTGCAAGGGGCATGATTGTCAGACGAACATTTTCCGTCGAGGTCGGCGCACGGACGGTTGCGCAGGAGCAGATATTCTTTCCATCGCACCCCGCATCCCCCCGCGTATTTGTGCGCGGCGGCTGTGCCGTCCGGCCAGCGGGCCACATGCTGGAAGACCATTCGTTCATCCGCCCAGACTGCCTGGCCGCCTTCAAGGAGCGGAACCAAACTGTATCCGTCGAGGCGGGATTGTAATGTGACGGGACTCGGCGCGCTGGCGACCTGAGCCAGCGTGGGCAGGACATCCATGGCGGACGTGAGGGTCTCCACATCACGCGGCTTCCAATGACCGCTCCAGCGCCAGAAGGACATCGCCCGAGTGCCGCCCAGCCAAGGGGTGGTTTTTCCACCGCGCATTCCGGCATTGTAGAGGTCAAGCCCGTAAGTCGCGCCGTTGTCGTTCATGAAGACGATGATCGTGCGCTCGTCGAGTCCCAGTTCACGGATCCGGTCAAGGAGGCGGCCCACGTTCTTGTCAATGTTGGCGACCATTCCCAGATACGTCGCAGTTTTTTCACTCATTCCGGGCAATCCGCGGTAGGGCCTGATGTCCTCCTCCGGGGCCACCAACGGCTCATGAGGAGAATAGGTGGCGAGGTAGCAGAAAAATGGTCTCGTCTGGTTTTTTTCGATGAAACGAATGGCTTCGTCGAAAAAAACATCCTCGCGAAATCCCGTGCGTTTTTCAGCTCGGCCATTGACCGAAACATCCGCACCGAACGGTTTCCGAAGCGGGTCCATGGTCGTGATATCGAAATCAAATCCCCGGTCCGTGGGCTGATAACCTTTCCCACCCCCGTTATGCCATTTGCCAATCATCGCGGTTACATAGCCTGCATTCTTGAGAATTTGGGGGAGGATTGTCGCGCCGGCGTCGATGCGGTCACGCGGCGAGATGGTGTGGGTGACGCCGGTTCGAAAGTGGTGGAGACCGGTCAGAATTTCGGCCCGGGACGGCGAGCAGGTGGCAGCCACTTGAAAGTCCGTGAAACGCACGCTCTGGGCTGCCAGCGCATCCAGATGCGGGGTCTTCAATGCGGGATGGCCGTGCGCCGCGAGGTCCCCGTAGCCTTGGTCATCCGTGAGAATGAAAACCACATTGGGTTGGGTCGCTGCAGCTGGGGCGGCATGGCTGACAGTCGGCCTGATCAACCCAGTAAAGGGGATGAGCACAACGGCAATCGCCAAACCGATGAAAAACGCGCGGATTTTCATTCGGTGGTGGATTTTTGGGCTTCGAGCATTGGCCGATAGATCAGTTTGCGGAAGGCGGCCTCGCGCTGGAGCAGTGCCTGGGTGAAGGAGAAACTGTAAACGAGATAGCCCTCGTAGCCATGGGGCTTTCCGTTCCAATTCATGAACTCCGCGCCTTCGCCGCCGCGGTTGACGACGCCATTCTGGAAGCTGCCGCCATTCGGGAAAATCCCGGCGTTCTGCCGCGAGAGCATGGCATCGAGAATGTCGTCCGCCCGCTCGCTGTGCCCCGTCATCGCCAGGGCGATCAGCGAAAAATACGTGTTCGAGACGCAGCACCCGCCGTTGAGATATTCCTGCCAGTGCTCGGTCGTTCCCTCCGGCGTTTGGTAGAGGTGGTAATCGCGCCACGGCACGGGCTTGATGGTGAGTGGCAGCCCGAGATCGAAGCGGTCAAATCCCGTTCGCTCCAGCGCCTGCCAATAGCGGTCCAGCATTTCCCGACCGCGCTCCGGGGTGATCACCCCGTACATCACCGCCATGCTGGTGATCACGTCACTGTTCAAGTCGTGAAGTTCCCCATCCTCGCTGCGCCACCAGCCCAACCAGCCGGTCTCGGGATTGAAGAACGTTTCCTCGAACGCCGACTTGATCCCGGCGGCCCGGCGCAGAAATTCCGCCTGCTTCCCGGTTCGTCCCAGCCGACCTTCCAAATCCGCCATGCCGCACCAGGCCCGGTAGGCGAGCAGGTTCACCATGGCATTCTTGTGTCCGCTGCTGAAGGTGTCCCACGCCGTGTCACCAAACGCGAACGTGCCGCTGTTGCCACTTTGCTTGGATTCCACCAGCCCGTCGCCGTCCACGTTCCGCCCCGCCGTGAAGGCCGCCGCTAACTCCAACTTGCCGATGCGGTTACGCAGCCATTCCAGATCGTCCGTCGCCTCGACGTAGGCCCAAGCGGCGATGAGCGTCGAAGGATTCGCATCCATGGCGCCGGTGCGGCGTTCGTAATAAAAAATTTCGCCCTCGGGGGTCATCTTTTCGTCGAGCCAGAAGTCCACGGTCCGCCGGAGCATCGGCGCCACCCGCACGCCCGGTG
>JBGSMR010000076.1:0-5422 GCA_041740065.1 Chthoniobacterales bacterium | reverse complement strand
TAGGCGCGGCCACAGATTTCGATTTTGCGTTCGAAGCTGTCCGCTTGGCCTTGTTCGTCAAAAGCCATAACGATTGTGGCGGCACCATAGCGCATGACTTCCCGGGCTGCCGTGCGGAATTTTTCCTCGCCTTCCTTGAGGCTGATCGAGTTTACGATGCACTTGCCTTGTAAACATCGGAGGCCGGCTTCAATGACCACCCATTTGGACGAGTCCACCATGATTGGGACGCGGGAGATATCCGGCTCCGCTGCGATAAGATTGCAGAAGCGGGTCATGGCGGCGGCTCCGTCGAGCATGCCCTCGTCCATGTTGATGTCGATCACCTGGGCGCCGGCTTCAACTTGCTGACGTGCGACAGCGAGTGCCTCGTCGTAATTTCCGGCAAGGATGAGTTTTGCGAACCGCGGCGAGCCGGTCACATTGGTGCGTTCGCCGATGTTGATAAACGGGATTTCCGGCCGTGCGGTGAATGGCTCTAGACCGCTGAGTCGCAGCGTGCGTGTGCGTTCCGGGATTTTTCGGGGTGGCAGCCCACGCACCGCGTCGGCCATGGCAGCGATATGTGGTGGTGTCGTGCCGCAGCAGCCGCCAATGATATTCAACCAGCCTTGTTCGGCCCATTCTTTGAGCTGAGGTGCCAGCGATTCCGGGGTCTCAGGGAAACCTGTAGGCGAGAGCGGATCGGGCAGTCCGGCATTCGGATATGTGCTCACAAAAAATGGAGCAATATTTGATAGCTCCTCGATATACGGTCGCATTTCTTTGGGACCAAGCGCGCAATTGAGTCCCACACTGAGAATCGGGAAATGGGAGATCGAATTCAAAAACGCCTCGCCGGTTTGTCCGGTCAGCGTGCGACCTGACAAGTCAGTAATCGTTCCAGAGATCATCACTGGCAGAGACTTTCCGGTGTCTTCAAAATATTTGCTGATCGCATAGATCGCTGCCTTCGCGTTGAGCGTGTCAAAAATCGTTTCCACGAGGAGGATGTCCACTCCGCCCTCAACCAGGTTTTCGATTTGCTCACGGTATGCGGCTGCAACTTGTACAAATGTCACGTCTCGTGCGCCCGGATCATTGACGTCACGGGATAGTGAAAGCGTCCGGTTGAGAGGTCCAATGGCACCCGCTACAAATACCGGGCGATCGAGACAGGCATCGGCGGCTTCACGGGCAAGCCGGGCGGCCTCGCGGTTCAACTCTGGAACCAATGCTTCCATGCCATAGTCTGCCATCGCGATGGTCGTGCCGCTGAACGTGTTTGTCTCGATGATATCCGCTCCGGCGGCGATGTATTGGTCGTGGATCTCGCGGATGACTTCCGGCTTTGAAAGCACAAGAAGATCGTTGTTTCCTTTGACATCAGAGGGCCAATCCGCGAACCGCTCGCCGCGGTAGTCTGCCTCGGTAAGCTTGTATTGTTGGACCATGGTGCCCATGGCTCCGTCGAGAATAAGGATGCGTTCGCGGAGAAGGTCGTGGAGGAGTTGGATGCGGGATTCGGTCATGGAAATTGATAGGATGAAGGTTTCCGGAGATTCACGATTTTAATGCTTCTTCCGGGTCTGCCTGCGTTAGTATTTGATACGACTGTATGAGCCGCATTCGTTTCGAGATTATTCCTCCCATTGAATCCCCCCATGAGCCGGTATTTATTACCGGCGGCATTCCGGAGCTGGGGGAATGGCATCCGCGAAGTGCCCTGGCACTGCGCTGGGAGGCGCCGGTCCATGTAGGGGTGATCGATGTGCCGTCCGGGAGTCGCTTCGAATATAAAATCACCCGCGGAGGCTGGGAGCGGGAAGCGGTGGACGCGTGGGGAAATGTCCCCGCGAATTCTGATTTTACCACACTGCTGGACGCGACCATCCGAAAAACTGTTGCTGATTGGAAAGATCGCTACTCCGGTCGGTTGATGACAGATCGAGTTTGGTCTGAGCGCCTCGCCAGTGCGCGAGACCTCCTCGTTTGGCTTCCTCCGGAGTATGCATCGCGGCCTGGCCAGCGGTTTCCAGTGATCTACCTCTTTGACGGAGACAACGTTTTCGATCCGGCTACCAGCTTGTTGAGTGTCACGGACTGGGCCGCTGATGAATGGTCTCGCCAATTGACTCAGGAGGGAGTGCTGCCTCCAACGATCGTGGTCGCGGTGCGGCACCCCGAGGGGCATGGAGAGGATGGGCGATCTGCGAGAGAAATTGACTTGTCTATGGATTATGGAGGACGGGCATTCTCTGATTTTGCAGCATCGGAACTCGTGGGTTATATCGACAGCCGATATCGCACGCTCCGCAGTCCCGCGTCGCGAATCCTTGCAGGCAGTTCGCTCGGCGGTTTGAATGCTTTGGTCACGGTGCTTAATCACCCAGGGACTTTCGGAAAAGCGGTTTGTTTTTCGACGTCCTTTGAGGACACTGCTGAGCACTTGCCGGGGCAATGCCCGGTGTTGCAGCGGCTGGACGCCATGAACAAGATGCCTGACGGCGTCCGCATATTTTTCGCCTACGGTGACCATGGCATCGACGAATGTTATGAACCGTATCACCGGGAATTAGGTAGCCTGCTGCGCGAGCGTGGCTGGCAGGATGGGCGTGAGTTTAAAATTGTGCAGATGAAGGGTGGATCGCATAGCGAAGGGTCGTGGCGGTTATGGCTCGGAGACGCTTTGGCGTTTGTCTGCGGGCGCGGCTCTTTGTGACGGCGAAATCAAGTTGTCGTCAAACGGGATTTTTCGCTCTGGCGGACGAACGCCGCAGCCGCAACCATTGCACCTGAAAAGAGGAGGTCGCTGGCTAACGAATTGCGGAAAAATGTCCACGTCGGCGGGTAGCCGGGAAGGCCTACCGTGAGCGATTGAATCCAGCCGACCAGTGACTGGGGATAAAGCGGATTTCCTAGCCACGCGGCACTGTTGGTGACGAGATAGAATGCTACCGCACTGCCGAGCACACCCGCCCAGAATCCCATCCCTCCGAAATGGTTTCGGCGTAGAGACCATCCCAAGAAAGCCGCAGCCGCGTAACAGGCATAGCGCAGGAGATCGCCGATGCCCGGCGCCAAGGAGGCGTAATGGGCGCTCAGAGCAATATCGGAGATGAGCAATGCGAGGATTGGCAAAATCAGCGCCAGCGCGCCGGGCAAAAACCAGGCGCCGCAAAAAGCGATCGCCATCACCGGTGAAAAATTGGGCAAGTCCGGGAGGGCAATCACACGCAGCAACCGGAATCCTGCTGCAAAGACGAGCAAGCCGATTGCTATGGGCAGCCAGCTATGGGATGCGGGCGGCAAGTAGGGCGTTTTGCGATGGGTGATGGAATTGGAATTAGTCATAGCGTCGTTCGAGTCAATCGATTTCATGGGCTGGTTTGTGCCACTATTCGAGGTATTTTTTGTTATTCACTGGAGCAAATCTTCCGATGAGTCCCTTTTTGAAGCGGGTATCTCGAGTGGAAGGGTCCATCGGAAGAAACCCGCAAGACCCGTCAGCGAAGGCCACCATCGCCTGATCCCCGTGCCGAAAATGGATGGTCTTCTCCCGTTCGTCGATCAAGTAAAACTCCTCAATCATTGGGCTACTCGCCGAGGCTGGCTTTTGGAACGTATTTACTTGTGCGCTCGTTGCAAACACGACGACTCGAGATGGATTGCTCAGTTCCCAATAGGTTTTTGGCGGGGTCTTTCCAAATCCGCCACCTAGAACCCCGTTGTATCCAATCGCCAGATAACCCGAAGCATATTTCGGCTTAAATGCTCCCCCTTGCAGTCCGAAGCTGGGATCGGGACGCAGTGACGATGGCACATATCCCGCGAGCGGTCCGCCCTCTGCGTCGAATTTCCGTTGTCCTTCCGGGGTTGAATACACGCTCTTCGCGGTTTCGTAGCCAAACCAAAACGTGGTGCCTTCTTTGGTGTCCTGACGAAACTTCCAATAACGGTAGTTATTTTCGGTCAGGTATTGCGAGGCTCCCGCTCCGAGTTGACGCAAGTTGTTTGCTGATACAGCCAAGGACGAGCTCTCGTAAACCTTCCAACCGGCTTGGGCGAGCAACGTCGTTAAAATAAGTCCCAATACCACAACCACCAAAATTTCAATCAGGGTAAAAGCAGCGAGACGTGATTTTGTCATCATCTTAAGATCTGATCATTTTGCTTCGAGCCCGGATGAGAATCCATCCTCCGGCAACAATTATCAAGAGCACAAACGTCCCAGACTCTGGAACCGCAGAAATTGGCTGGTCCGGAGCGACTCCTACGAAATCTGCAGCCCAACTCCATCCGTCCCAGCTGTTGTTCGTGAGTTCGCGCGCTCCCATCCCGATCTCGGAGGATACCCATGACGTTGGTAATGTGAGTGATGCGTTTGAAGTCCAGTAACTCCAAAAACCGGCAGAGATCGAGCTGAAGCCGCCCTCTTGGTGCTGCTGCCCCCCTCCCGAATCATACTGCAGTTCTTGGACCGCAGAACCGAAGCCGGAGAAAAAGATCGTGTAGAGCGTCAGGGCTGGGTCTCCACCGGGATTTGGCGCAGGCTCACCAGTTGTTCCAATGGATCCCGCAATCGCTAGGATCATATCCTCGCCCGTCGCCGCACCATTCCACCGGAACCCCCATGCCAGGCTAGTAGGCACTTTGCCATCCTTCCAATCAATCACGATCCCGGCCCGATTGCTTCCTGTTCCCACCCAGTACGAGATGTCATCAAACGAGTTCACCAGCGTCTGCGCATGCGGACTACTCACAGGAGTGATAAGAGCAAATAGAAACAAAACCAATAAACGCATGAACATATTGGTATATTTGCATATGTATTTGAGATGGCAATGATTTTTTATGGATTTGATGAGATTTTCTGGATTGCGGGGGCGCTTTTGCAAAATCATGAAACAAAAAAAGGGCCGGCTGATAGCAGCCGACCCCTGGGTAGAAGATCGTAGGAGAAGGTGGGTCCTTCTGGTTTTAAATCAGGCGCGAATTGACGCGAATTGAAGTGCGGATTCGTGCGCGCGTTGCCAATTTTCGATTGCGAGGCGAAGGCTATCGGCGGCGGCGTGATAGTTTTGACGCAGTTCGCGTGCTTTGTGAGCCATTTCGGACTGCTGCGACGATGCAACTTCCCGATAGTGTTGCAGACTGGTCTGCCATTGGGCTAGGGCGTGCTCTAGCGATTCGTGTGCGGTATCCAGCGAATGCCGTATCGTTTCACTGAGTGGGACGGTGCACTTGCTGAGCGATTCGGTGAGGACTCGGCGCTTTTCTTCGATCTCGGCACGGACGATCTTTTCTTCGGGCACGGTGCGCAAATTTTTTACCAATCCGACTTTGTAGAGCAGCCAGATGGTCCATTTGGTGGGATCGAACTGCCAGGGTTTGACGCCATTCCGGTAGTCATGCTGAAATTCGTGATGATAATTATGATAAC
>JBGSMR010000021.1:0-11254 GCA_041740065.1 Chthoniobacterales bacterium | reverse complement strand
GGTCCGAACGTGCGGGGGCCGGACGTGGTGGTGACTGTCCCGTGGCAGCCATCTGGGATCTCCAGCCAACCGTCACATCCGTCGAGGCCGGCGCGGATCACGCCGTGCGGGGTTGCAATTGATCCGGATGCCTGGCGGAGTCCATCGGGGGCGGGGTCGAAGACAAATTCTGCGTAGCCCGGTGAGGTGGGACGCACACCGAGTTCGTAATCAAGCAGCCAGCGCGTCGGGCCGGCGCTCCAGGGATGGCACAGGCTGGTGTAGCCGTGCATCCCGTCGGGCGGCGGGTCCCCCGGACTCATGAACGCCTTCCACTCGGGTCGGAAGGATTCCCAGAACGTCGTCGCATCCAAGTCGATCATTCCTCCCCAGCAACGGCGTATCAGGCCGCGGGCAGCGTCCCAACGACCAGCGGCAGCCAGGGCCTCCAGCACGAAGAAGTTGTTGAATGGTGAGTAGGAAACCCGGGTCACCGGATTAGAAAATTCGCGGTCCATGACGCTGGCGTCCAACGATTCGCCCGCGAGGATGGCTTCGCTGCTGTCATGCAGTCCCAGGACGTCGGCATCGGGTAGTGGGTCGGCTAGAAGGGCCGATTCGACGGCTACACACAGGCTAGCTGTTGGTTCGTCGCCGTCGATCCAAGCCAGTGCGGCGCGGACGCGTCGCGTTGTGCGCAGGGCGAGAAATCGGAACAGTCGCCGATTGGCCTCGATCTCGGGTTCTTCGAAGCAGGCGCCGGTGCGGTCGTCGTGTCCGCAGAAGGTGAGGGGAAGCTCTTCCGTGTGCACCTCCGCAGCGCGCTGGAGTTTAGCCTGAACCACCGGCAGAACCGTGCGAAACGCCTCGGTGTCACCCGAGCACAGCACGTAGTCGAGCAATGAAAGAATCCAATGCAGTGAATACCCTTCGATGCCATTGGTGTCGCCGGATGTGCGGTCGAGGTTGGCGCGCACGAATGCGAAGTTTCCGAAGACGGGCATTGCAACGGCTTGCGAGACGTGCGCGTCACCAGTCCACGAGTGACGGTCGCTCCGCTCCATGAGAATCGCCCCGACGTGGTCTTTTAAAAAGTTCAACCGCACGGTCGTCGCTCCAACTTCCCAGATTCGCTCAAGCAACGGATCGTCGCAGCGGAAGTCTCCCACATAGTTCGCAGGGCGGGCTTGCGCCACCACGCGCAGGTTGCGCAACGTCCAGCTTTCGCCGCCGGGTGAGTGGATCCACGCAAAGCGTACGCCTTCGTAAAATTGATCGTTAAGGATGAGTCGCCACGTGTCGCCCAATACATGCATGGGGGCAAGCGTTTTGATGCTATTTTGCGCGCCAATGTTCAATTCAGCGGGACGATTGTATTCGCTGATACTCACCTGGACCGACGCGGGCACTTCGGTCGCTTCAAACTCGATCCAGCCCGCGCTGACAACGCCGAAATCTACCCGCAGGTCTCCCGCGGAGTCGACCGAGATACGCTTGCCGTCCGGCGAATGCTTGAACGCGTCGGCGGGCGTCGCTTCGAACCCGATCGGTCGCAACGCGTAGCACACGAGGTCTGCTTCAGGGGAGTTCGCAACGGCAGGATCGAACGTCGCGGCACGCAGCGGGTCGGGCGAAAGCGGCGTGCGCGTCGGCGGGGGCACCATAAATGGATAAACAGAGGGAGCCGCGTCGGACGGCCATTGCGTGAATGGCACCGGGTTGACGATTGTTTCCGGCGAAAAGCGAGTGGAATCGGAAGACATGGGGTTTAATGGTCAGGTGGTAGCCACGGGTAGGCGCAGGGATGCAGAAGTGTCGATGGTCTGTTGTGAGCCGTCGGGAAATTGCAGGTGGATCGGTGATGGCGTGGAAATTTGGTAGTCGAGTTCGCCTCCCCTGCGGGTCCATTTAACTTCGATCCAGCCGCCATCCGGGTGGGGAACCCGACCGGTCGCTTGAGTCAGCGATCCGGGTTCCAGTCGGAATGCAAAATGGGCGACCCCTTCGTCGAAACGCGGGTGCAGGCCGAGGATGTAACGGGTGAGTTGCCACGTCGGGCAGCCGCTCCACTGGTGGCAGTGGCTCCAACGCCGGTCGAAGACTTCGACGAGGGTCGTCTCGTCACCGCCAAGCATGTAATCCCCCCAGCAATGGCGGATCTGGTCTAGCGCGAAGTCCATGCGCCCCCGCTCGATGAATAGCGGCATCACGTAATGCGCGAAATAAGGGGTGATCAAGCGCGGATTCGCAGCCGCCGGATCGTCGTTGCGTGGCGCAGTGGGGTCGTTAGGGAAGCAATTTCCGATGTGCGATTCCAAATACGCGAGGGCCCCGCCCTGGTCGGTGATCAATCCGAGGCGCATCGCCAGCGTGACGCAATGGTATCCCAGAGTCGCCCATCCTTCGGTGGTTAGGCGGGTGTTGATCAAACCGGTGAGCAGCGTAGTGAGCTCCTCCGCCTGCGCGTCGAACGTCTCGGCATCTTGATCGAGGTGGCGCGCCCATTCGGCCATGCTTCGCAAGCACCATAAATAATGGAGATTGCACGCCAAATCGACCGGCGACTCCTCGCGGTATCCCCAGTCGACGAAATTCCAGCCCGCGACGTTGTGCAGCCCATCTGCGTGCCAGAATGCCCGGATGGCTGCGGCATTGCGCAGTGCGGGTTCCCACATTTCTTCCAGAATTGTTCGATCACCAGTGTGCCGATAATACCCGACCGCTGCCACTGCCCATTGGAAGGCGTAGGTTGGGAGATAAACGCAGCCGCCGGGCGACATGCCCGCCACAAGACCGTCTTCGCGCGGGCACAGGGCGGATTGCTCAATCGCCCGCTTGCAGAGTCGGAGGTCGTGATACGCGACACTGGCGATCTCCATGCCGACGGCAGCGACGTCACCTACCCACTGTCCCCGCTCGCGCGTCGGGTTGTCGATCACCGCATCTTCTGCACAGGCGCGGTAGGTCTCGATCCCAGCCAACCACACGCGTTCGAGCACAGCGTCCCCGCATGAGAACGCAGCCTCAGTTGGTGCATGGTAGCCGCGCTCGACGAACGCTTCATCCAGAAAACGGACCTCACCCTCGACAGCGTTAACGACGTGGACTTCTAAAAATCGTCCCCCCTTGGGCGTGAGCGGGTAAAAGATCTGCTCACCACCACGGGCAATGAATCGATCCAGATTGGCAGATGGACCGCCAGAGAGATTAATGAACGGACTCACCCGTCCTTCAGTCATCGCTTCAGCCATTGCGAATTCGACGGTGACTCCCGCCGGCACGTCCAACCGGAAGCGGGGACACCCGAGTCGGATCCGTCCGAGGTCGTAGCGCCGCCAGCACCCCTTGGCCGGCACCGTCTCGCAGTTCCGGTCGCGGGAGTGAAAAACATAAGCGGGTTCGTCCGTCGGGTATCCGAAGGTTGTCGCCAGTGGTCCCACTGCGGTGGCCTCCAAGGCGTGTGGAAAGGACAATACCGCATCAAGGTCAGCCGGCGTCGGATCGGTCAATGGTGAGGCGTCCGCCACCGGCGCTTCCCACGAGGAATCGTCGAAGTCCAAGCTCTCCCAGGCGACGGGATCCAGTCGGGTGTCTCGGCACTCAATCCAGCCGAGCTGAGGATTGATCCGTCGGGCCGTCGAGGCTTGTGAATCGAGGCCTCGGCATCGCCATTGGATCTCGATAGTTTGCCCGTCGGCGTCGAATGCCTGGCACCAGAGATAGGGCGGAGTATCTTTGAGGATCCGCGTTTCCACCCCGATGTGGTGCACATGGAAAGCGAGGCAATGCTCGCCCGCTGCCAAAGTGCGTCGCTCGATCTGATACTCGGGCCGGTCTAGCGCGTAGCGTAGGGGGCCTTCCAGTAGTGGCTCGCCGTCCAGCGAGGCGCGATACCAGGCGGAGCCGACCACGCGGAGTTCGACTTCGACCGGAGCCGACAGTTTGAAGTGACCGCGGAAAAGGGAGTAGGTGTCAGGTGTGGGATTGGTCGATGACCAGAAAGAATTGTTCACAGGCTAAAAGGTGAGGGGTTGCGGCGTAAGTGGCGGGTTTGAAAGATAAATCTATTCCGGCATCGCTGCCGACCAAGTCAATTTCCTATTACGAATCTATCTCCCGCATACAAAAATCTATCGTCTTGGATTTCGATCTCTGGCCGACACCACTACGTGCGTTTGCGTCGTTCTTCGCGAGGGGCGACGCCTGTGATCCGCCGGAAGGCTGTCGAAAAATGTTGGCTGGAGCTGAATCCGCACTCCAGTGCGATGCTGAGGATCGTGGCCCTCGGACGGTCCCGCAGCAATTGTGTGGCGGCCTCCACGCGGCATTGGAGGAGATACGCGAGCGGTGAACAATTCGTCAGTTGCCGGCACAGCGTCGTAAACTGACTCCGCTTAATCCCGCACTGCTCCGCCATGGCGTCGACCGTCCAGAGTTCGCCCGCCCGCTTCGATAGGCCAGCAAGGAATGTCTCGACCGCCCGTTGACTGCACGTCCGTGTCTCGTCGATCATGACGGTTTGATTCTCGAGCAGGTGGAGCGTGGCGAGTAATAACTCATTTACTGCCAGGATCATACCCGTGCGATCAAAGCGTTCGATCCCGCCATCAGCCAACCGATCCAGCTTGCGGACCGCCTCCATCACTGTCCCATCCGCCTTCCAAACCGGGTGGTCATTTTTGCGCAACAAGGACGAGATCCGTTTCTTTTCTGATGGCGAGAGCGCGATCCACTTCGGCCACACCCAAGATTGATTCGGGTACCGTACACCCATGTCAAGAATCAACCACGATACCCGCGACGGCCCGAGATGTGGCATCCCGATGCGGTGCTGCTGCCATGGACGCGTGATCGTGAGGTCTCCCGGGTGTAACGTGAACTCAGCGTCCCGAATGGCAAATTCTACTTTCCCACCGTGCAGGACCGTCAACTCGATACCCTCGTTCCGGTGCCAGTCCAGTCCCCAGTTCTGTTCGCGCATCGTATTCCAATACCCCACCGTTCGCAGCTCCGGCAGCACGTTGTGCGGCAACCGGGCCCCAGGGTAATCACCATGCACCACCGCCATGAGTTGCACCTTGCCGCCGTCCATCGCCTGCTTAAGCGGCAGGCATGTGTCGGGTCGGAAGGACTCGCGGGGAGCTTTGAAGGCGGGAGTCGGGGAGGACATCGTGGAGCGGGAAGGGAATCAAAAACTGAATATATTAATTTTTTTAGTTATAAAATATACTTTTAGCGGGAGCAAGTAAATCCCGCGATCTGGAGGAAATATTTTTGCGATTTTCACCAATGGTTAATTGTGAACGACGGGAGCGAAAGAATGGCTATGTTAGTGGTATCCAACAAGTGCAGGACACTCGTGGTGCCAACCCCTGACATTACCTTCATCATGAAATCCCTACCCCGCGTGAAAAACGCATTTCTTACCCTGGCTGTTTCGGCAGCTCTCATCCAATCCGGTTTCGCCGAAACCAGTGCTGCAACCTCAGGCAACTGGGGCGTTTCCGGCACATGGACCAACGACGTCCCTGTCAGCTCCAGTGGTGTGGGTATCGGCGGCAATCACACCGTCACCTTTAATACGCTTGATATTTACACCGGCGGCGGCTTCTACCAAGGTCTGCTGATTGGTTACGGCTCGTGGGGAACGAGCAACTGGGGTAATCCACCACCTGCTGGTCCTTTCATTACGAATCCTGGAGACGGCATTCTGAACGTGGCCGGCGGAACTCTCAACACGGGCTACCTGGCTCTTGGCGACGCGACTTCGCTCACAGCGAAAGGGACTCTTAACATCACCGGTGGCGTGGTGAACAATGACCAAGATATGCTCGTTAGCTGGGCTGGGCCTGGATCTTCCATTAATATCTCGGGTGGTAGTTTTATCCAAAGTGGAGTTGGAACTTCGAACATCGGGCAAGGTGCAGCAGCCAGCTTCAATGCGACTGGCGGGATAACTGAGTTCACCCGATACACCGGAGTTCGATTCGGTTCGACGGTCAATGTCAGTGGTTCTGCGGTGATGAGCTCCTCTAGCTTCTTTATGGTTGGAGACGGGCAGCCGGGATCTAACGAGCTCAATATCAATGGCGGCACGTTTAATCAAACCGGCGCCGATCTACGCGCTGGAAATTTTGCGACCGGGACAGTCACTGTTAACAGCGGGAATCTCAATCTTGGGACGAGTAATCTCGTTGTCGGAATCGGCGGCGGGACTGGCTTGGTGGACATCAATGGAGGATCCGTTACGAGTTCCACCGGAACGGTTACAATTGGTAATAATACTGTTGGTGCAGCCACCGGAACATTCAACGTGGACGGCGGCACCTTTGAGAAGACGGGTGGCGACTTCATCGTCAGTGCATCCGGCACCACGGGTACCGTCAATCAGACCGGTGGCACTTTCGGCGTGGCGAACTTCGTCAACGGCGGCGGAACCGGCAGCTACAACTTCACCGGTGGAACGCTCAAAGCCAATGCAGCCATCAATATGTCCACTTACGGAATCACAACGAACATCACCGGTGCGACCGGCGGTGGATCGACCATCAACACGAACGGAAACACCGTCACGGCCAACGCCGCGCAGGTCAACCTGGGTGCTGGCGGTGTCTTGACGAAGGCAGGTGCCGGATCGTTCACGATCCTCGGTGACAAGGGCTTCGATCAAGGCACTTGGAACGTGAATGCTGGATCGGTGGACATGGTGGGTTACTTCAACGGTGCTAACGTGAATGTCGCGGGCGGCACGCTGAATATCTCCCGCGCAGGTGGCACTCACCTCGCACTCGCCAGCACCTCGACCACCACCCTGAGTTCCGGTGTGATCTTCAGCGCGAACGATCTCTATCTGGGCTTCAGCACTGGCGGTAACGGCACCCTCAACCAGAGTGGGGGCAATCTCAATGTGACGGCGGCGTTCAACGTTGGCGGAAGTGGCGGAGTCGGAACTGTCAGCCAAACCGCAGGCACGATCACGGCCGGCAACATGCTGATCAGCGCGGGTAGTAGCGCAGACCTCGACGGAACGGTCACTGTCGGAACGAACATCAACGTGTTGTCCGGTGCTCTGATCGGTGGCGACGGAACGGTGGTGGGCAATTTGGATCTCAATGCCGGTGCCAACTTTCAATTCAGCCTCACCGAAACGCTCACATCGAATGGCGGTGCAGTCGGCTTCGGCGGCTTTGGGATCGACAACTTGATCGGCTTGGATAGCTTGGTCGCAAACGGAACCTACGTGCTGATCGATGGTAGTTCCACCTTCAACTACGCCAACGTATCCCACATCGGTGTGGCTAATGCCTTTGATCTTGGTGGTGGGAAAAGTGCCTACTTCGACGGATCTGGTCTTCAGGTCAACGTTATCCCCGAGCCTTCCGCCTATGCGCTGGTTGGTCTCGGTCTAGTCGCCGTGCTTTTACTTCGCAAGCGCCGCCTGGCTCAGGCGTAACGGCTGCTTAAGTAAAGTTGGATTTCACCCCCGGCGTCGCAAGATGCCGGGGTTTTTTTTGTTTGAAGCCTGAGTCTAGCAGAGGGATCCGTTGGAATGACGGCTCTGCGCCACTGGGTTTGCTTGCTGGGTTTGCTTGCTGGGTCGCTCCTTCGGTTGCGTTGCTGCGACGGGAGATTCTTCTAGTTTTTGGCGTATTGGGCAGGATGTCTGCGGTTCGGTTTCGTTCGAGAAACCCACCACTTGTAAGTCATCCACACCGAGTCGCGCTCTGAACAAGGAGAAAAACTTTCTTAAGCAAAAATTCTTCTTGCGGTGTTCGTACATTTTCATCAATCTCTCGGGTTCTCAAACAGAGAAAATTTTTATGGCATACGCAATTGTTCAAACTGGCGGTAAACAATACCGAGTCGCAGAAGGCGACGTAATCGACGTCGAAAAACTGGCAGTCGAAGCAGGCTCAGAAACCCATCTGGAAGTTCTGCTCGTGTCGAACGGCACCGCTCTACAGGTCGGCACTCCTCTATTGTCTGGTGCCACCGTCACCGCTGAGGTCGTTGACCAGCACAAGGGCGACAAAGTCATCGCATTTAAATACAAGCGTCGCAAAGGCTATCACCGCACCGTCGGGCATCGCCGCCAGCTCACCCGCTTGAAAATCAAAACCATCTCCGCTTAATCCAAAGTCATGGCACATAAAAAAGGACAGGGCAGCGTCAAAAACGGTCGGGACAGCGTAAGCAAACGTCTCGGAGTCAAGAAATTCGGTGGTGAGAAAGTCATCGCCGGCAATATCATCATCCGTCAGCGGGGAACCAAGTTCATTCCTGGCTTGAACGTCGGTCTTGGACGCGATTACACGATCTGGGCGTTAGTTCCGGGGCGGGTAAAGTTCGACCGTGACGGCCGCCGTGTGAACGTCGAGCCTGAGGCAATCGCTGCATCGGCGAATTAATTTTTTCTAAAACCGCTTGGGTTTCTTCGGGAGCTTGAGTTGTTTTTGTTCTGAAAAGCACGGGGCGATCACCCCGTGCTTTTCGTTTTTCTGTTTTTGATGCATACTCGGCTGATGCATGTGCCGGATTTGATCGAGAGAAAGCGGGATGGGGGGGAATTGACTCCCAGGGATATCGAGGCGTTGATTCTCGGGTTTACGCGGGGTGAGATTCCGGATTACCAGATGAGTGCTTGGGCGATGGCAGTTTATTTCCAAGGCTTAAACGACGCGGAGACGGTCACCCTCACGCGGGCCATGCGCGATAGCGGATCTGTTTTTTCCTATCCTGCGGGCAGCCCGCCGAAAGTGGACAAACATTCGACGGGAGGCGTGGGAGATAAAGTCTCATTGGTGTTGGCGCCACTCCTTGCTTGTGAAGATGTCTGGGTGCCGATGGTTTCTGGACGGGGTCTTGGGATTACAGGCGGCACGCTCGACAAGCTGGAAGCGATCCCCGGATTCAGGGTTGCGCTGCCGGCGCATGAGGCGCTCGCGCAGTTGGAGAAAATCGGCGTTTTTATGGCCGGCCAGACCGATCGATTTTGCCCGGCGGATAAAAAGCTTTATGCCCTGCGGGATGTCACCGGCACGGTTCCATCAGAACCGCTCATCATCGCAAGCATCATGTCAAAAAAACTCGCGGAATCACTGGATCGGCTCGTGCTTGACGTGAAGTTTGGATCGGGTGCCTTCATGAAATCCCGAACAGAAGCGGAGTCTCTGGCCAGTCGGCTGGTTTCTGTGGGCGAGGCGAATGGCGTGCTTACCACGGTCGTGATATCTGAAATGAACGAACCCCTTGGTAATTCAGTCGGCAACGCTCTGGAGGTGACGGAGGCCGTCGAAACGCTACAAGGGCGTGGCGCGGCAGACCTCGTAAATCTCACGCTCGATCTCGCCGAGGACGTCACGACGTGCGGCAGGGACGCGCTCGTTGCACATCTGAAATCTGGAAGGGCATGGGAAAAATTTCTTGCGCTCACGGAGGCGCAAGGTGGAGATGCCACATTGCTAACACACTTGCACACCGTTCACATGGCGCCGGTTCGGCGGCCCGTCATTGCTCCCCACGCCGGTCTGCTACAAAAGATGGATGCGGGTATCATCGGACGGGCGGCAGTTATCCTCGGAGCCGGTCGCAAGCTTGTTTCGGACGCTATCGACTTTGCCGTCGGGTTTTCGGAAATTGCAAAATCGGGAACATCCGTGGAAATGGGGCAGCCGCTGTGTTGGGTGCATGCACGGGACGAGCATGCCGCCGCTCAGGCGGAATCTGAAATCCTGCGAGCGGCAGACATATTGTCATGACGTCCCGTCGCATGATCCTAGCCGCCGTGTGTTCGGTCGTAATTTGCTATGCAGAGCCCGCTCCGGTCGCAAATGATCCCTCGGTGATCCCGCGTATGCTTGCCGATGCCCGCAGCCTGGAGGAAGTGCCCTTTTCGCAAGTAGTTGAAGCCTCCACTAACCGGCGCGTCGTGCCGGTGGATATGGAACTCCACCGTGACGTCATCGTGGCGCTAAGCACGGCGATGGATCGAATCTTAAAACGGTTAGCCGCATCCGGTCATCAGATTCACGCGGTGGAACGAATCAATGAGGCCAGCAGGTACATAGAGGACGAGCTCCTCATCGAACTGAACGCCATTCCCGGTTGGGCGTGTAGCATTCCTGAGACGACCGTGGGCACCGCCCAGCGCTCAGGCTATCCAGATCTGCTCATTAAAACGCCCGCGGGGATGTTTTTTATCGATCCCAAGTTGGTGGCCGAGGAATCGGAATCAAGTGCCCTGCGCACATTTTATTACGAGCCCAGAGTGATGACCAACAAGATCCAATATGATGCCGTTCACCTCCTGATCGGCGTATCGCATGCCGGGTGGGACGATGGGCGCTTGATCTTCACTGGCTGGAAGCTTGTTGATCTTTCGTCGCTTCCGGTGCGGCTCAAAGCCGAGTTCCAAGCAAGCAATCGAGAGCTCTACACTCCAGAAAGGACAATTGCAGCATCATCACCAACGGCCAGCGGTAAGAAGAAATAAAAATCACTTCCGCCACTGGGCGCGTCGGCGACCGCGATCTTTCCGCCGTGTGCTTCGATAGCCATTTGGCAAAACGAAAGCCCGATTCCGAACGACTTCATGCCCCGTTCACCTGCCACGGAACCTATGACAAATTGTCTGAAAATCCGCTGTTTTTCTGCATTTGGCACCCCTGGACCAGAGTCGCGGATAGTAATCTTGCACATCTTCTCACCGGACGATTCGACAACCTCGAGGATCACCAGCACCGTCGAATGCTTGGGGGAATACTTCAGAGAATTTGTCAGTAAATTGAGCAGCACCCGCTCGATTTTTCGAATATCCACGTCTAGTGGAACTAAGAAATCGGGAAGCTGAACGTCGACGATGATCTGTGCGTCGTCCGCAAAAGGTTGGACGGTTCGGACCGCGCGGCGCACCAGCTTGGACGCCGAGATCGGCTCTCTTGCCAACTCCGATCCACCGGCCTTGATGCGGTCCGCTTCCATGATGTCATTGATCATTGAGAGCAGATTGCCTGCGGATTCTTGGCAGAGTGTTACCAACTCGGATTGTTCGACGGTGAGTGGCACACACTCCTCTGCGAGCATTTCAAGGCATGTCGATATAGATCCAGCCGGGGTTCGTAGGTCGTGCACGATCATGCGAAGCAGGCTCATCCGGTGTTGATCCGATGCTTCCGATGCAAGGAGAGCCTCCTTGAGTGCGAGGGATCGGTCGCGCAACTCGATCTCAGCGATTACCGCTCCTGCAAGATCGTTTAATCGCGACTGATCTAGGCGT
>JBGSMR010000011.1:0-4340 GCA_041740065.1 Chthoniobacterales bacterium | reverse complement strand
CCGACTCCAAGGTGCGGCGTTCCGGTGACTGCGGACGCAACACGGGATTTGTATTATTGATGTGAACGAAATACACACTGGTGCCAGCGAGTTGGGATAGCGCCTCTATACTTCCTCCCAAACCACTCATAGGGATGTGCCCCATGTCGCGGGCACTGCGGTCTCCTAAACCAAGCACGGCCATCTCATCATCCGTCCAAAACGTGCCATCAAAAAATACCGTGCTGCATTCTCCCAACCGACCGAGAAGGTCCTGATCGATCCAGCCCACATCTGGAAAAACGCCAATGACACCCTCATGATCTTTGTGCCGAAACTGATACCCGACGCCATGGCATCGCGCATGGTCCTCCTCAACAGAATGCAAATCGTATTTCGGGGGCTCAGCGTGGGACAAAGGAACGACGCGAACCTCTAGTCCCGACTGATCCACCGGCATCCAGTCATCGGATGCAAATGCCCAGCGGATGCCGTTATACTTTCCGAGGACAGCATCTATATGAAGATCCCGAATCAGGCTGCCTCGCACACCATCAGGGGCGGTCACCCGCAATTCCTTTCCTTCTCGTAACGTGAACAGGCCAAGACAGTGGTCTAAGTCGGCATTGGTGAGTAGCACGCTAGCGATCGGCGATGCGCGCAAGGACACGAGGTCTGCCGGTTCGTCAGCACAAATGAGAAATCGCTCCATCTGAGAAGCCAGATCCGGCGATGTATTCACCACGTGCCAAGGTCCGAGTCGACCGCGAATGGCAAGCGAACTCTGGAGCCGAGGCGTTAGCCCCAGTGCACCCTCGCGAACCGCCAAGCAATTTTGACACCGGCAATTCCATTGCGGAAATCCACCGCCAGCAGCAGTGCCGAGCACAACGAGATCAATCACGTTGAAACTCACCCCCTGGAGTCGCTGAGATCAGATCCGTTATTTCGAGCCGGAATACAAGGATACCTCGAAAAAGATCGGGATATCTTTGATTGCAGGTGCTGCCCATGTGGCTTTCTTGGCTTTGGTGAGATTTTTCGGCTTCATCTTTGGTGAAGGTACCCCAAGTCAGCCATCTCGCCAGTCAATATTTTCTCCACAGCGCCGGGACAAACAATACTAACAATGCATAGAGCTCCAGACGGCCAAGGAGCATCAAGAAAGCAAACACCAGATGTGAGGCTGGCGAGAACGCGGCAAATGTCCGCGTTGGGCCAACAGCGTCAAGACCCGGTCCGACATTGAACAGCGTCGTTACCACAGACGTGAATGCGCTGACCAAGTTGAGATTCGGTTCGAGCAGGGTGATAAGCAATGATCCCAACCCGACGATCAGACAGCTCAGCGCGATAAAAAACACCGCTGCCGTTTTGGTGTCGTTATCCAGCATTGCTCCGTTCATTCGCAGTGGCACAACCTGCGTTGGCCGGAAGGCATTTGTCATTTGCTGAACCAGAGTTTTGAGAAAAATCAAAAAACGGCCGACTTTGATTGCGCCAGCGGTTGAACCAGCACACCCCCCGATGAACATGAGCGCGATTAAAATTGCCTTGGAAGATGTCGGCCATTGATCGAAATCCGCCGTAGCAAATCCGGTGGTCGTCATAATTGATGCAACCTGAAATGCGCTGTAGCGCAAGCTCTCCAACCAGGGGCCCTCTCGCCGCATGACAAGGTCAGCCATGATCACCAGCGTCGCCGCCGAAAATATAATGAGGTAAGCCCGGAATTCCTCGTCCGCAGCAACCTTCCGGATATTGCGCCTCAGCAACCATGCCATCAGAATAAAGCTTGTTCCTCCAAGCAACATGATAACGGTGAGCCACACGTCGATCGCCGCGCTATTGTAATACGTGATGCTCTCGTTGCGCGGGCTGAATCCCCCGGTTGAAACAGCGGCAAATGCGTGTAACAACGCATCGTAAAACGTCATCCCGAGCACCATGAGCCCAGCCACACAAACCACCGTCAGGCCGGTATAAATCTGCCATAACCTCAAGGCTGTTTGCCGGATACGAGCGTAAAAACCATAGCCAATCTGTGCACTCGATTCGTAACGAAAAAGCGCCTTACTCCCGACTCCCAGTGTTGAAAGCAGCGCAACAAATAACACCAAGATACCCATTCCTCCCAGCCACTGCGTGGTCGCTCGCCAAAGGAGGATGGACCGTGGATAGAGATTGAGATCTGCGATCACCGTGGAACCGGTAGTTGTAAATCCAGAAGCACTTTCGAAGATGGCAGCGGTTGGCAACATGGATGGTTGGCAGAGCACGTAAGGAACTGCTCCCACCAGCGTGCCAATGATCCACCCCAGCCCGACAATCGCAATACCCTCTTTCCGAAGCACTTCATTTCCGCTGTTGCGACCCACCCACGTCAGTAGTCCACCGACGGCTGCTGCTACAAAAAACGACTTTAGCAAGGCGAGACTATGTGCCGTATCGTTTTGAATTCTTTCCACAAAAAATCCATAACCCTCGCAGAGCAGCATAACCGCAGCGAGAAGCAGAGTGAGCAACCCCAACACACGACAGACAACGCGGTAGTTCATTAAGCCTGCTTCAAAAGTTAGCGTATCAACTTTCGAAAATCCCCGAGGGAATCAACGGATACCATGGCCACCACGGAGTCGCCGGCATTGAGGACGTCGAGCCCGGAAGGCACAATCGCCTGAGAACCGTGCGTTAGCGAGACGAGCCCGCTTCCTTTCGGCCACGTCACTTCGTGAATAGATTTACCCGCAATCGGGCTTTTATCACTGAGGACAAATTCGATGACATCCACGCCGCCCTCGAGGTGTATGAGCGTGCTAAACTCTTTGTCTGTTACAAATCGCATCAGGTCCTTGCTTGTAGCCACACGCGGGCTGACGGCCCCCACAATGCCCAGCTTGCTCCCCGCCCGCGTAATGGCATCCGCGTAATCAGCGCGGTGGATCAGTGTCACGCAATGCTTCACGCCAAGATCTTTCGCTTGAAGGCAAGTCATGACGTTGTCTTCATCATCAACCGTTGCGCCGACGAAAAAATCGGCCTCGCCCACCTGTTCTTCTTTGAGTTGCCGGAGCGAGGTTGCATCCCCATGAATGACCGTGGTCCGCTGCAACACCGACGCGAGATAGGCACAGCGTTTGGCGTCCTTTTCGATGATGCGTGTCCGAAACCTTCCCCCATCAAGCATCTGGGCAAGCGCGATGCCGTACTCTCCACCTCCGAAAATGACCACACGGATTTCATTGCTGGATGGACCACGAAAAATTGGGACCACTTCTTGCAGGGTTCGCGGATTACCAAACAAAGTAACCACATCCGCAGAACAGAGCACTTCGGAACCGTCCGGCACAATCGCCTGTCCTGCACGCTGAATTGCGCCCACCCGCACCCGAGCTGGCAAACTCAGCGCACGCAGGCTCTTCCCGATCGCGGGGCTCTTGGAATAAATCGGCATTTGCTGGATCTCGATCCGTCCGCGCGCCACCTCTTCCACTATCAGGCAGTCCGGGTTCCGGATGTATTTAGCCAACTCCACAGCAGCAAGTCGCTCGGAGCTGAAGAGGTAGTCGACATTAAAATGCGCCCGAAAATCGAACATCCATTGATCTTTTTGGACATCGGAATGCACCCGCGCAATGGAGCGTTTGGCTCCAAGCGACTTGGCAATTGAAGCGGCAACCAAATTGGTATTGTCACTGCTGGAAAGGCCCAGAAAGACATCACAATCGGCTACTCCAGCCTCCTCCAAGGTCGTTACAGAAGAACCATTACCTTCGACCACCCGCGCATCGAGTTTTTCATTCACTTCCGCTGCAACAGACTCGTCCGCGTCGATGACGCAAATATTGTGCTCTTGGGAGGATAGTTGCTTGGCCATGTGAAAGCCGATCTCGCCGGCTCCAAGGATAAGGATGTTCATGTCTGTCACGGAGTCGTGACGCATTACCGCGCACCAATCAAGAAGCATTCGGAGGGGCCTCACCCGCGGTCAATTCCCTCCCTGCGTTCGTTTTCTAGAGGACACCGTTTTGAAGTTGAGATTTTTCGTTTTTTAAGAGACCCTGAATTATGTCCCCCATTCTAGCCACATTCCTGGCAGGCGTCCTAGGAACCGCCGCAATGACCATTTTTCTCCTGGCTCCACGGTGGCTGAATATCGGGCATGTGGATGTGCTCCGAGCCGTCGGGGCACTCATCACCAAACGCGAAGATGGTGCCTTTAAAATCGGACTCGCTGTGCACCTTTTATCGGGAATCATTTTTGCTTTTATCTATTACGGTTTCCTCACGATCTCCCGACTCCCCGTCGATTTGTGGACAGGGGTTGTTGCAGGGGCTGCCCACGGTGCCATCGTGATGCT
>JBGSMR010000002.1:0-7605 GCA_041740065.1 Chthoniobacterales bacterium | reverse complement strand
CCCGCTGGTCGGGCCGGGCTGCGCTTGCCTTCATCCAAGGATATTCGCTCTCGGATCTGCCCGATGCCCCGATCTTTTCGCTCCCAAATCCCGGTCGCGCGCTCTCTCGACTCCAAGCAGGTTCCCTGCCGAACACTATTGCCTTATGCCCCCAGAAGGGCCAAGTAAATACGCGCTTCTCCCGCAATCGCATCCAGTTCGCGCAGCCGAGTGGATGACTGCCCGCGAGGCACTGGAGTTGGCTACGCTGGGCGGAGCAAGTGTGCTGGGGCGCTCAGACATCGGATCCCTCGAACCTGGTAAATGCGCAGACTTTTTTTCTCTCGACCTTCACACGGTGGGTTATGCCGGAGCGCTGAACGATCCTGTCGCCGCCATCCTTTTTTGTGCCCCGCAAAGCGCCAAGCATACCGTCATCAATGGGAAAGTCGTCGTGCGCGACGGCGAGCTTGTCACGCTGGATCTCAAACCTGTTATCGAAACCCACAACCGATGCGCCGCCGCTATGGCTGCCACTCTGTAAAAAAACCATGGACCTCAATACTATCACTGAAATCCAACGTCCCTCCCGTGTGGAGGATGTGAAAGACTGGCATGCTGGCTGTGCTTACCTCGCAGGCGGCACGTGGCTCTTTTCCGAACTTCAGGTAAACACGCACACGTTGATCGATCTCGAAACACTCAAGTGGCCGTCGCTCACAGCCACGGCCGCAGGACTTGAGATTGCGGCGACTTGCCGTGTGATCGAGTTGGAAAAATTCGCTGCGCCGGCCGCGTGGATCGCCGCTCCGTTGTTGAGCGAATGCTGTCATTCGTTCCTCGCCTCCTTTAAGATTTGGAATGAGGCAACGGTCGGGGGCAACATCATCATGTCGCTTCCTGCTGGCCCCATGACCTCGCTCACGACTGCGCTCGAGGGGGAAATCACCCTTTGGCCCCGCAGTGGCGACCCCCGCACGATGCCAGTAGTCGAGTTTGTCACCGGCAATAATAAAAATGTGCTCAAACCCGGAGAACTCGTTCGCTCGATTTTCCTGCCCGGTCATGCTCTAAAAAAGAAACATGCCTTCCGCCGATTCACGCTCACGCATCTGGGCCGTTCGGAGACGCTCATCATTGGCACGCGGTGTCCCGAACACGGAGAATTCATTCTAACCATCACCGCTTCGACCCTGCGGCCCATGCAGTTTCACTTTGAGGGCGTTCCCACCGCCGCCGAGGTGCGCGCCGCGATAGATGGCATACCGCTCGATCAGTATCTCGCCGACACCCATGGGTCGCCGGAACATCGCCAGCATCTCACCTATCATTTCTCGGAACAAATCCGCCAAGAACTCTCAGCCTAAGCCAAAATTATGAGCTACACAATCAATGGAAAATCCTTCGATGCTGAGCCCCGTCCAGGCCAATGTCTCCGCACTTTCGCCCGCGACTTGGGATGGTTTGGTGTAAAAAAAGGCTGCGATGCAGGAGACTGCGGCGCCTGCACGGTCTGGCTCGACGGTAAACCCGTCCACAGCTGCCTGGTGCCTGCCTTCCGTGCCGAGGGCCGGGAAGTCACCACCATTGAGGGCCTCGCCTGTGATGGTTGTTTGCATCCGATGCAGCAGTCGTTCCTTGACGCCCAGGCGTTCCAATGCGGCTTCTGCGCAGCGGGAATGATCATGACCTCTGCCAGCCTGAGCGACGAGCAGAAGAAAGATCTGCCATTCCATCTTAAGGGCAACCTTTGCCGATGCACGGGTTACCACGCTATTGAGGATGCGTTGAATGGTGTCGCATCGGTCGAGGAAGACCGTCCGGGACATGCCTGTGGATCCAGTCTGCAGAATCCTGTGGCCCATGATATCGTGGTGGGCACCGCGCGTTACACCGCGGATGTGAAGATGGAGGGGATGCTTCACCTCAAGGTTCTGCGTTCGCCGCACGCGCACGCCAACATCCTCGCCATTCGCACGGAAAAGGCCCGCGCCTTGCCGGGCGTGCATGCCGTGTTCACTCACGAAGATGTGCCGGAACGCCCCTACACGTCGGCATTGCACGACGACTACCGCGTCGATCCAGACGATACGTTCGTCCTTGATGATGTCGTGCGTCATGTCGGCCAGCGCGTCGCTGCGGTAGTTGCAGACAGCGAGGGAATTGCCGAAGAGGCTTGCCGTTTTATTGAGGTCGACTACGAAATTTTGCCGGCGGTGTTTGATCCCGAGAAAGCCATGCTTCCTGGCGCGCCGATTTTGCATAACAAAGAGTTCACGTCCCGCATTCAGCACGGCAACCGGAATATTTTCCTCAAAATCGACAGCGAATACGGCAACGTCGAAGCCGGATTCGCCGAGGCTGATGTCATCGTCGAGGGCACCTACGAGAGTAACAAAGTCTCCCATGCGCACCTTGAGACCCATGTTGCGGTTGCTTCGCTGAGCGACGACGGTCGACTGCATGTAAGGTCAAGTTCGCAGGCGCCGTTCCAGGCAAAATCCAAGCTGTCCTACCTCTTCGGCATTCCGCTGGAGCACGTTCACGTTTACACCGAGCGCGTGGGCGGCGGATTTGGCGGCAAACAGGAGATGCTTTGTGAAGAGCTCTGCGTCCTTGGCACGCTAAAAACCGGCCGTCCCGTTAAGTGGGAATTCACCCGCGAGGAGGAATTTATCGCTGGGGTTTCTCGGCATCCGATGACTACCCAGATCAAGGTGGGCGCAAAAAATGACGGCACACTCACGGCGATCCAATTACGGGTGGTGTCCAACACCGGCGCTTACGGCAACCATGGCGGGGAGACGTTGGCCGCTTCACTCAGCCAGTCGCTGCAGATCTACCGCTGTGACAACATGCAGGGCACGGGTTACGCGGTTTACACGAACATTCCGCCATCCGGCGCCTTTCGCGGATATGGATCCTCTCAAACGGTCTTCGCGGTAGAATCCGCCATGGGTGACCTCGCGCGCAAGCTCGGCATGAACCTGATGGAACTACAGCGTAAAAACGTCGTTGTTCCCGGTGATGCGGTGCACAGCATCTGGGAAGGCCCGTCGGACGCCGAGATGGGCAGCTACGGCCTCGATCAATGTATGGACTTCGTCGAAGAAGCCCTCGTCAGCGGACGCGGCGAGACGAAGCCGGAGGGCGACGAATGGCTCGAAGGCAAAGGGCATGCGGTACACATGCATGATTGCATTCCGCCAACGGAGCAGCGATCGGAAGCGCACATCAATTTGCGCGAGGACGGGACATATTACCTCACGAATGGTTTCGCAGAAATGGGAAATGGGACCATTACATCCATGCGACAGGTGGCAGCATCCGTGCTCAATACCACCGCCAGTCGCATCGAACTGGTCAATGCGGATACCGACAAAACACCCTACGACTCGGGCACGTTCTCGAGCGTAGGCACGAGTGTTTCCTGCAAATCTGTCAGCATGGCTGCCGAAATTCTTAAGGAGAATATCCTGCGTTTAGCCAGCGGTCTTACGGGCGCTCCGCCGGACCAATGCAAGCTCGTGGACGACTCTGTGGTCTGCGGCAGCCGCACCGTGCCTCTCACGGAGCTTTTTGCTTCCGTGTCCGACGCCCGCCACAAATTACATGTCATGCGCAAGGCTTATGGATCGCCGCGCACCACCTGTTTCAACGTGCATGGCTTCCGAATCGCGGTGAACAAAATCACCGGAGAAATCTGCATCCTGCAAAGCGTTCACGCAGCCGACGCTGGCACGATCCTCAATCCGATGCAGTGCCGCGGCCAAGTCGAAGGCGCCGTCGCTCAAGGCATCGGAAGCAGCCTGTTCGAGCGCATGGTATTCGATGCCAATGGAAAGATGGTAAATCCAGCCTTCCGCAATTACCGGATCTCCGCTTTTGCTGACATCCCGCGTACGGAAATCTTCTTTGCCGACACCTACGATGCCTACGGTCCTCTGGGGGCAAAGTCGGCGGGCGAAACTCCGATCATTCCCGTGGCACCAGCTCTGAGCAATGCGCTGGAGGATGCCACCGGTCTTCGCTTCGACAGTCTGCCGTTCAGCGCCGACCGGATTTTTGCCAAACTGGCCACACTGTCATGAGCCAAAGCGCCGCCCTCATCGCAACCGCGCGGGTCCGCCTGGGCAAGGAGGAAGCCTTCTCCGCTTGGCAGGCAAAGCACGATATCGTGATTGCAGCGTTTCCCGGGTATGTCAGCAGCGACATGGTGCCCCCCGCCAGCGGCAAGGCCGGAGATCCGTGGACGATCATCCTGAACTTTGAGACCGAGGCGGAACTCGGAAACTGGCAGCAATCCCCCGAGCGCGGAGCAATTCTCGGCGAGTTGGTCCCGCTTTTGGAGGGAGGGAATTTTGGTGAAACAGTCAAGGTCGGCGAATCCGCTGCGGCCCCGAATGCCGAAGTTACCGAGGTGATTTTCAGCAAAGTGATGCCTGGCAAAGCAGATCGATATCGCGAATGGGCGGGTCGTATCCAAGCCGCCCAAGCGAAGTATCCCGGATACCGCGGCATGTATCTGCAGCCACCCCCGCACGGAGCAGCCGACGGCCACTGGACATCCATCCTGCGGTTCGACAGCGCTGCGCATCTCGAGGCTTGGATGAATGCGCCCGAACGTAAAACGCTCCTCGCAGAGACAACGGAATTCATCGAAAGCGAGGAACTCATGCACCTGGCTACGGCATTCCCCGGATGGGTGCCGATCGACCCGATGACGGGTAAAGGGCCACCAAATTGGAAAGCGGCGATGCTCGTGCTGCTCGGTTTGTTTCCCATCGTGATGCTGGAGATGAAATACCTCAGCCCCATCCTTTCCACCCTCGGACTCCATGCTTCACTTGCGACGTTCATCGGCAATGCGATCAGTGTCGCCTTAACCAGTTTTTTCACCATGCCCTGGTGTGTGAACTGGTTCGGTTGGTGGCTCTTTCCCAAAAGCGACCTCGCCGCAACAAACTCCCGCGGGGTGATGATCATCTCGCTGCTTTATACCATCGAAGTCGCCGCCCTGTGGTGGCTCCTGCCTTGGTAACCGAACGCCTTCTTAAATCTTATGAAAGTTCGTCCAGTTGTTTTCATCGCAGCCGCGATTTCCGCGCAGGTCCTGCCATTTCTAAGTGCTGCCGACCCGATACCCGCCTCGACTCCTGCGCCCTACAACCCCGAGTTCATGGAGCGGGCCATTGCCATTTCAGAAACCGCCAACATCACCCCGGACACCGATCCTTTTGGGGCGGTTGTCGTTAAGGACGGCAAAATCGTCGGAGAGGGGCTCAGCGCCATGCGGGCGAATCTCGACCCGACGGCTCACGGCGAAGTCCTCGCGATCCGTGACGCGGTCAAAAATCTCGGCACGCTCGATCTGTCAGATTGTGAACTCTACACGTCGTGTGAGCCGTGTCCGCTGTGCGTGGCGGCGATTGACATCGCGCGGATGCGGAAGGTTTTCTACGGCACCACCATGAAGGATTCCGGAGTGGCGTTTTCCATCCTGCCGCCCGGGGGCCGCTTCGGAGTGAATGTCCCACTTCTCATTGCAGATGAGCACACGACCGTCGATGCCCGCAGCGTCCCAGCCGAGCAGCAAATGGGTGAGGAAGCTCTCGCTGTCATGAAAAACTGGGCGGTCCAGCGCCGCGACACCCTTCTCAAAGAGACGCCACAACCATCATCCATTCCATAACCGAAAAAACACAGTGAAAAACCACACCGCCCTACTTCTCGCAACCGCCGTAACCCTTGTGCCGCTGGTCTCCCAAGCCGCGGATGCGCCAGCCGTTCCGGACTTCCTGATGCCCATCGTGACCACCAGCGAACTTCCCCCAACTGAGCAGGCACTCGCTGCCCGGGCGGTCTATCAGTTGAACAACTCGATGTTCAACATCTACGACAACTCGCTCCGGATTTATCAGGCGAACATCAAGGCCCGCGTCCCACTCATTATGGGCTTGTTCAGTGGCAAGGGCGGCCGTTTCATCTTATACCGGCCAGGCCAAGCGCCGCTCGAAGCGCCATCCGTTCCGCCAATCTACCAAGCAAACAAATCCGTGGGCCATTGCGCGATGGCGACCTACGCCTGCGTGGCTCCGTACATCGCCGACCCTACCGCCAACCTTTCCTGGGTTCCATTGATGAAGAGTTACAATCTCGAAATCCAGATGGCCAAGGAGGGCGTCAAGAATCTTGATATCAAACCCGAAGAACAAGCGCTGCTCCAGGACACCTTGGCAAAGATCCTGGCCTTTCAAGATGCATGTTTGAAAAACGGCACGTTCACGTATGCGGAAGTAGAAGCCTACGCCCGTGGGGTCGAGCCAAACATCGAGCAACTGGTCGCCATCGCCTCCGCCGCTCAAGTTGGGCATTGGTTCGAGGTAATGACCGAGTGGAAGGCGCTGCTGGGCGATGATTGGGACAAGACCTATGGTCTGTCGAACTCGATCTACGTTGCCCGCCAGAACAACATCCTGTTCAGCGTGATGGTTCAATTCTTCGGCGAAAAGGCCATGAACGACCGTTTGCTGCTCATGGAGACGACGGATTTCCAGACCACTCCGGACGAAATGATGGAGGCCTTTGCTCGTATTCTCTCCGACCGCGTGCTGGGTCAGGTATTTTTCAACAACGACCGCCTCATGGACTACGAGTTGCTTGGGTTCGGTGGCCGCGCCGCGATTGAAAAAGAAATGGCCGCCCGGGGTGAGAAAGCAATGCTTCCGCCGCTTGTTCCATTTAACAGCACTCAATGGCCGATGCGCATTGATCCCGCCAGCGGCACAGGACCGAAATCCTTCGACGATCTTCATGAAATGGGCCTGCTAAAGCGTCCGTAAGTCCCGAGTGGGGTAGTTCTCCGGCGCTCCCGCTTTCTCGCGGGCTGAGCCGGGGGGCCGACCTCCCATTTTTCGAAGTTCAAACGCTCTACAAGAGATGACCACTGTTTCCGCCATCTTTACGGATCCAATCTACGAGGCCTCCGATCCGACGCTGGAGGTCACGTTCGCGATTATGGGCGGTCACTACAGTGGAGCGGTTCATCCAGGCTGTCTTTTTCTGCAGACGGATATTTCTGAGCCGCCTGTCGAGCGCTGGAAAAATGCCGAAATCGGTGGGTTTTACACGCTGTTAATGCTCGATCTCGACGGCAACGCATTGGGTTCTTGGCCCGACCCTGTTGCCGCTGGCGAAAATTCGCCAGTGCGCCATTGGATCGTCGGAAATATCCCCGGCGACACGCTTCGAACAACCGGATATGAACGGACTGACGGAATTTGCTGAAATTCCCGGTCCGATCACTAATTTCGACTGCGCCACCTTCTTAAATAAATACGACCTTCGCGCGCCCGTTGCTGCCAACTGGTTCGTGGCGATCTATACCTCAGAGTCGCCTTTTTCCGGGAAACCGTTTCACGGGAACGACGTCCCCGCCATCTGGCGCAAAGATCTCGACCAAGCGGCACTTCGTCCCACCGGAAATTATCAGAAACCATGAATCCCAAATTTCACTTTTGTTCTCTGGCCACGCTGGCTGCAATGCTTGCGACCATTCCCGTCTTGCTGGCTGAGGAAGGAGCACGTCCATGGTCGAAGCAGCTCTTTGGCAATCCACCGGAAGCC
>JBGSMR010000433.1:0-3216 GCA_041740065.1 Chthoniobacterales bacterium | reverse complement strand
TCGTTTGTGGTTTTACAGAAGAGAGCTTTTGGATCGCTTCTGATCGCAGTCCATGGAGTTTAGAATAATCAATGTCCTCAGGAATAGATTTGGATTCTTGTCGTGCGGCCTTTTGAACCTGTTGTTCTTGCCGACTGATGTAGCCCGCGTATTTGAGATCTGTTTCGACGATGTTCCAGATTGCGTCGGGGAATTGGTTCCGGATATCGATTGGCAGAGTTTCGTAGGAAATGGTGGGGCGTTTTAACCAGAGCTCAAGCGCAACGCCATCCAAGCGTGTTTTCCGCGTAAAGGTATGGAGAGCGGCTACCGCAGTTTGCTTTTCGGAAAAGCTCGCGATCCGGTCAGGTGCTACAAGACCGTGAGAGATGGCTTTGGGAGTCAGTCGGAGGTCCGCGTTATCCTGACGGAGGAGAAGTCGGTATTCTGCGCGACTCGTGAACATCCGATAGGGTTCTGGTGTTCCGTTGGTCACCAAATCGTCAATGAGGACTCCGATGTATGCTTCCGAACGAGTTAGAATCAAAGCAGGTTTATTTTGGAGACTGAGCGCCGCGTTTGCCCCTGCGATGAGTCCTTGAGCCGCGGCTTCCTCGTATCCCGATGTGCCGTTAATCTGACCAGCGAAGTACAATCCTGAGACGCGTTTGGTCTCGAGGGTGCGCTGGAGTTGGGTGGGTGGACAGTAATCGTATTCCACTGCATAGCCAGGGCGGAGAATTTCTGCGTTTTCTAGTCCGCGGATCGAACGGATGAACGCGTATTGAACTTCGTAGGGGAGACTGGTTGAAATTCCATTTACGTAGATCTCGTCCGTGTGGCGGCCTTCGGGCTCTAGAAAGAGTTGGTGGCTGTCTTTTTGAGAAAATCGCACGACTTTGTCCTCAATCGAAGGGCAGTATCGAGGCCCGGTACCCTCAATGATTCCGGAGTACATCGGTGATTTGTCCAAGTTTGCTGCAATGATTTCGTGGGTTTTAGCGTTGGTGTGGGTGATCCAACACGGTACTTGTTCCACGTGGAACAGAGGATCAGAGAAGTTGTTCAGTGTAAACTGGTCCTCTGGAGAGTTGACGAGCGTGTGGGTGGCGAAACTGAAGAAGGCTGGGGGATCCTCACCATCCTGTTTTTCACATGCTGTGAAATCGATGCTCTTGGCCAAGAGACGGCAGGGCGTGCCGGTCTTGAATCTGCCCACCTCAAAGCCGAGGGCTATGAGCGAGTCGCTCAGCGTGGAAACCGAATCTCCCATGCGGCCCCCTGCTTGATTGCGAAGTCCCACATGAAGCAGGCCACGCATGAATGTCCCGGTTGTAATGACGATGCGTTTTCCGAGGAAGGTCACACCCATTTGGGTCGACACGCCCGAAGCCCCGGAGGAATCGATGAGGATTTCAAGGGCGTTAGCCTGTTTGAGATCGAGGTTGGGTTCGCGCTCCAGGGAAACCTTCGCGCGGAGCTGATATGCCTTCTTGTCGCATTGGGCGCGCGGTGCGCGGACGCTGGGCCCCTTTCGAGCGTTTAGCATCCGGAACTGGATGGCGGTTGCGTCGGTATTCAATCCCATGAATCCACCCAAAGCGTCGATTTCGCGGACCATGTGCCCCTTGGCCAAGCCGCCGATTGCGGGGTTGCACGACATTTGGCCGACGGTATCGGCATTCTGAGTCAGAACAAGGGTGGAGGCACCAAGTCGCGCGGATGCCAACCCCGCTTCAATCCCGGCGTGACCCGCGCCTACGATGATCACATCGTAGGTTTTAGGATAGATAAAATCGGACATGAATGACATATCCTACAGCAAAAATGCCGGGGAGCACGCAAATTGCACAAAGTCTCGATCCATGTGTTCCACGTGGAACAACGGGGTCGATCTCAACCGAGAATTCCTGTGGACGCGCGCGGAAGGAGTTCTGTGAGTGAGAACTCCGCACGCACGCCGGAAAGCGTTTCGGAGAGAATCCGAAGGCGGGGCGCGAACTCCGCGAGCACTTGCCGGCAAGCACCACAGGGACTGATCGGTTCGCTGGAGTCGGAAACAACAGCGACACAGGTGAATGCTCTGAAACCAGCGGAAATCGCACTACCGATAGCTACTCGTTCTGCGCATTGGGTTAGACCGAAACTGAGGTTTTCGACGTTGCAGCCGACAAATACCTGACCATTGCTGCCCAAGAGTGCTGCGCCGACGGGGAAGCCGGAATATTGGGCATAGGCGTTCTCGCGGACGCGCCATGCGGCAGCTATCAAGGTGTCGTCATCCATGCCGACCTTCTACTTCCGCGCAATGCGTCTGACGATAAGAATCCGAAGCACACAGCGAAAATTCTATTGAGAACAAACTCCAAAGATTCTGCGATAATGCGCCATAATGGCACAGTATCAACCGACCATCGATGGGAGAGCTGGAGGATTTGACAGCCTCGGTGATCGAGCAAGAGAGCAGACATGATGAAGGTCCGCCCGTTGTTGTTTGCGGCAGTGGCGGCAGTGTGGCCCTGGCTTCCCGTGCAGGCGGCGGAACCTTACGGGAGTGTACGCCGCCGCGTCTTGCGTGGAGGCGAAGGAGGGTCGTAATTCCGCAAACGGAATTGGACCTCGGCCTAATTCTCAGCGACGAGTTCCGAAAACCGACGGATCTTCAGGGCGTGGCCGGTGGATTCGTCCACATCGACGATGGCACCGCTGAGGCGCACAGGCCCACGAGCGACGGGAAACTGAACGGGCAGGTAGTTTTGAAAACGTGAGAGGATCGCGTCGACTTGTCGACCGAGAACCGAATCGTCCGGCCCACACATTCCGGCATCACAGAGAAAAGCCGTTCCTCCCGGAAAAATTCGCTCGTCCGCCGTTTGAACATGGGTGTGGGTTCCAACAACTGCGGAAACGCGGCCATCGAGGTGACGGCCCATGGCAATCTTTTCGCTGGTCGTTTCGGAATGCATATCGACAAAAATCACCGGGGTTTCGAGCCGGAGTCTTTCGACTTCCGCGTCTGCAGCAGGAAACGGGTTATCTAGGATGGATGGCATGAACGTCCGACCTTGGAGGTTGAGCACGGCGATCTTCCCCTTTGCGGTTTCAAGCACGATGCTACCTGCTCCGGGCGCGCCTGGTGGGTAGTTCGCGGGGCGCAGGAGGCGGGGCTCGGTGGGCATCCACGGCGCAAGTTCCTTTTGATCCCAGACGTGGTCGCCGGTGGTGATGACCGCCGCG
>JBGSMR010000425.1:0-4680 GCA_041740065.1 Chthoniobacterales bacterium | reverse complement strand
AGAATCCTATTCTCAATCGGTTGCAAAAATCCGGGAACATATCCGGGCACAGCAGAAAGTTTTTCGGTCAGCTCGGCGATAAGCATGTCCCGAGTGAATCCCTTGCGCCACAGCTCGCGAGGCTTTAGGAGGATGGTGGTTTCTATCATTTCGACGGGTGCGGGATCGGTTGCAGATTCCGCGCGGCCGAGTTTGCCCGCTGCGGATACAACCTCCGGCACGGTTTTCATTACTCGGTCCTGCCAGGCCATGATGCGCTTTACTTCGGTGAGTGATGTGCTCGGTAGGAGCACCGGCATGAAGAGCAGACTGCCTTCATCCAGCGGTGGCATAAACTCGGTGCCCATTCCGGCAGGCAACCAATGGGCGATCGGCGGCAGTTTTTTGTCAAAAAATGTTCGGATGGAGGCCGGGGTGCCCAGGGCCAAGACGCCAGCAATCACAAGTAAGAACATGGCAGCGGCGATGACTGTTTTCCGATATCGTAAGGCGGCGTCGAGTGTGGGACCGTAGATTGCAAGGAGCGGTCGCATGATCCAGTTTGAGCTTTCGGGGTGGAACGGGCCACGGACCAGCAATGAGCACAGCACGGGAACGAGGGTGACTGCGAGGAGTGTGGCACCAATCATCGCAAAAGTTTTCGTGAATGCGAGCGGGTGAAACAGTTTTCCCTCCTGGCCGGTGAGAGCGAACACGGGAAGGAACGCGAGGATGATAATTGCCATTGCGAAGAAGATCGGCCGCCCGACCGAAGCAGATGCGCTCCGCGTGATCTCCCACGTCTCGGCGGTAGTCAGCGGCGCTCCCTTGTCGATGGTGGCTTGCTCGCAGTGTCGGATCACATTTTCGGTAATCACGATTGCCGCATCCACAAGCACGCCGATAGCGATGGCAATGCCCGCCAGAGACATGATGTTAGAAGTGATGCCAAATTCCTTCATCAAAATAAATGACACCAGAATTGCTGCTGGGAGCGGAATTGTGACGATGAGGATGCTCCGGAAATGCCAGAGGAATAGGACGTGCGCCAGCGTTACAAGCAGGATCTCTTCAATTAAGGCGCGCTTCAGCATATCGATGCTGCGGTCGATGAGATCACTCCGGTCGTAGAACGGCACTATCGTCACCCCGGGTGGAAGACTGGATGTGATTTGATCAATTTTTGCTTTTACGGATTCAATCACCGCCTTGGCATTCTCGCCCGTACGCATCACCACGATCCCACCGACGACCTCCCGGCCATCGACATCCAGCGCTCCACGCCGAAAATCTCCGCCGATTTCAATCGTGGCGATATCCCGCAGAAGCACGGGTGGCCCATTGGCCCCAGTGCTAACTACGATCTGCTCGAGGTCGGAAATCGACTCTACAAGCCCAATCCCCCGGACGACAAATTCCATGCCGTTTTCCTCAATGACTTTGCCGCCAACATTCAGATTGCTTGCACCCAGCGCGTCCATGACGTCAGTAAGCGACGTTTCGGATGTCCGCATGCGACCCGACGAGACGGAGATTTGGTATTGCCGTACGAACCCACCGAGCGACGCAACTTCCGCGACACCAGGCACGGCGTTCAGCTGATAACGGACAAAGTAGTCCTGAATCGCGCGCAATCGCCCGAGGTCATAGCCTCCCTCTGGTGCCGCGTCTGGATCCACAGAGAGGTAGTATTGATAGATCCATCCAAGCCCGGTTGCGTCTGGTCCGATGCGCGGGGTTACCCCCTCGGGAAGGGCGCCCCCGAGGTAATTGAGGCGCTCCAATACACGGGTCCGGGCGAAATAATTGTCGATTTCGTCGTCAAATACCACCGTAAGTAAGGAAAACCCGAACATCGAAAGGCCCCGCACCGATTTAACGCTTGCGAGCCCCTGAAGATTCGAGGTGAGAGGATATGTCACCTGATCTTCTACTTCCTGCGGGGAGCGTCCCGGCCAGTCAGCAAAGACAATGACTTGGTTCTCGCTGAGGTCTGGTATCGCATCGACGGGAGTCTCGCGCAAGGCCCGCACTCCGAAGATGATGAGGAATACGAATCCGCAAAGAACCAAAAACCGGTTTCGTAACGACCATGTGATAAGGGACGCAATCATGGCAGCAAATTACGGATTAATTTTGGCACCACATTCGAGCATTTCCGCTCCGAACCAGGGGTTGCGGGTTGGCCCGCTTGTCTGGACCCAGCGTGCCTTCGCGGGCGCTCCAGGGAAGGCGGAATCAGTCATCGGACAGGCAAATACCGCAACGCCTCCCGCCCCGCTGCTGCCTGCTTGCAAAGCCAACGCCAGTTCTGCGGCAGCTTCAGAGAGTGGGAGATAGGCCGCGCGCGCCGCAGCCAAGTCGGATTCTGTTGCTCCGAGGTGTCGCGCATTTTCTACCTTTCCAAGTGCCACTGCCACATCCTGGGATCCCTGTTCTGTCAGTGGGGGCAGGGGAGCGTGTAATCCTTGCGTCGCCGCTTTGTATGCGTCGAGGTCATCCGCTGCCAGTGCTGCTCCAACGGCAGCAATGGTATTTAGGATTGGATCCAACGGGTGGGCTGGAGTGGGTGTAGATTCAGACGGAGCGGCCGTCGCGGCTTCTGCCTGATGATCGCTGAGCGACATCCCACCGGAGTCCTTCATTTGTGACTCGGCATCCATGAGCATATTCCCGTGGATCACGATTTTTTTCTCCTTCCGCTACCCCGGAACGGATGAGCGCCTGAGTATCCCCTCTGCCCCCGAGGAGGACGTGTCGACGCTCGTAGGCGCCATCACTTTTTGCGACATACGCGATCGTTCGCAGGCCGGTATCAAGGACGGCGCTGCGTGGCACGACGAGACCTTCGCCAACGATGGCATCAATTTTTGCCTCGGCATACGCCCCATGGGGGAGTGCTCTGCGTTCGCCCCGGCTGGTGCGGATCATCGGATTCGGCACCTCGATTCGGAGTTTAGTGCTTCGCGTGATCGGATCGAAGTTTGGATCCACCAGCGTCACGACGCCATCAAATTGCTCTCCGGGGGCGGACGGCGTTGTCACGATCGCTTTTTGTCCAAGATGGACAAGCGGAAGGTCGTTTTCATAGATCACGGCTTGAAACCACATCCGGGAAAAATCACCCAGTTCAAACAACGGATCGCCCGTCTTCACATACTGACCGGCATTTACATATCGTTTGATCACGGTGCCCGTCATGGGTGCAAGAAGGTCAATGCCAAATTTATCGGCAGGCTGTTTGGCGACGCTTTCCAATTGATCGGGCGTCAATCCATATTGGATCAGCCTGCGGGCCGAACTCTCTGCGGCGCTGCGGTCGCGGGCGATGCTGGCGCGTTGGAATTCCCGGGCGACGTAGAGAAGCTCGGGACTATAAATTTCTGCCAATGGTTGGCCCTCGCGGACTTCCTCACCTACCTGCTCGATAAATGGTTTTTCAATCCTCCCGTCAAAATGCGCAGAAATGATGCGATGGCGTCCGGCGTCGTCTTCCAGGATCCCCGCAAGCCGCAGTTCGCGTGTGGCCGAGCCACGTTCCACGGGTGATGTCGCCACGTTGATGACCTGAATGGTGTTGTCGGATAGCAGGAGCGTATCGCCACCCGTGTCGAATCCTTCTTGGCCGTCGTAGACGGGTACCAAAGCCATGCCACATATTGTGCATTGCCCTGGCGCATCCGCTTTGACCCATGGGTGCATCGGGCTTTGATAATATTGAATTTTACGCTCGTCGCTGATGGACGACGGTTTGCAGGCAGGAAGCAGGAGAATGACTGCTATAAATAGGGTGAAGATTTTCATGATTTTACTCGGTTAAAAGATGCTGAAATCCCGGACGCGCGACCGCGCGGATCCGGATGGAAAGGGATGTCCTGTGCCGACTGGCACGGGTATTCCCGAGGAGCAAAACTAAAAATCAGATCACCAAATGGCGTGTGCGCAAGTAAAGCGGCGGACCATGTGAAAAGTCGCGCGATGGCGTTCGAGCGATACGGGAGGATTCTTGGTGAAATGCAGGCTGCGCAAGCACACCAACGGATGGCACATTTATTGGAAGCAGTGAGCTTCCCGGAAGAATGAAAACGGTTGGTTGTTGGGAGGGCGCGTCTGATTGAGCCATGCAACATGCGCCCACTTGGCCACATCCGCAGCACGCGCAAGGCGAGCTGATCAATTCCTGAGAGGGAGCATCGAAGCACGTCGCTGCCACGCATTGTGGCATCATCATAAGCAGCACCGATAAAAGGACGGTGCATGACAGAATATAACGGATGCTTCTCACTTCAGGCTGTAATATACGCGATGACTGACAAACTTCCAATGGAATCCAGCGAACTTCTAAAGAGAAGTGGCTGCCCCGCATGGATTCGAACCATGAAAAACGGCTCCAAAGGCCGTCGTGTTACCGTTACACCACAGGGCAATATAAGTTGCCTACTTTCAATTGCTTCCGAGACAGTGCCACATCCGTGCCATAAATCAAACGATCTGCAACTTGCGGGAGTCTGCATTTCTCTGATCGGGGGTGCAAGATGAAAACGTACCTCTTTCCCTCCAATTTGACGGTTATCAGACTGATCTTATTGATCTACCATTCGGTTACACGAGAGGACCACGACGGATCTGCCAACCATCCGAACCATTTCTTCTGCTGCCTGATAGTGTAAATCTTTGTCTGTAAGTTCGCGAGGCTCCAAC
>JBGSMR010000421.1:0-7414 GCA_041740065.1 Chthoniobacterales bacterium | reverse complement strand
GTCCCTGCTCCCACTGCTCTCGAAGCCAGTATGGCTGCGAGATTTCGAGATCCAGTGGGAGTCGATACGCCTGCTTGATCTGAAAAAGCGCGCTGGGAACTAAGGTTTGTGGCCCCGTATCCGGTGGGATAGCGGTGCCATCCGGCATAAAAAATTCGATAGAAACTTCGATGGGCGAACGCTGAATCGCGTTTAATGTCAACGTAATTTCCTCGCCGGCGACTGCGGTGGGGCTGGAACTAAGACTTTCTACATCCAATCCCAGGCAAGCGGCGATAACCTGTTCCAGCTCCCGAAGCTTCTGTGTTTTCCAGAACTGATTCGGGAGCTTGCTCAATGCGTGATGGGCGGCAATCAGCTCAGGGACGGACCGGGATGGATTTGCTGGCGAAAATGCGTCGATAGCTCGGCGAATGGCACCAGCAACTGCCGCTGAATCTGGAACGCGATTCCAGCTCTGATCGATCCCGGTGAAAAGTCCATCGGCGGTTGGCATTCCATCAATCGGGATAAAATATTCCATGGATTCTCCCAGCTCTGCAGTGGCACCGAAGCCTTGCGTTTTATGTGCGCTACGGCTTCTGGCAGCGATCTCTGGATACGACGCACCGAGAAGCGGAGAATAGATTCCGGTATCAACCGCCAGGAGGCCCGTGGGGTCAAATGGGAGGTTGCGCTGCTTGTAGTGCCATGTGGATGTGTTCCAGAAAAGCCGTTGGGCCTGCCAAGGATCTACTTTGTCTAGTTGCTCCGGAAAGGCTTCGGGATCAGCCGCGGCGGTGAATGCTTCCTGGGCGAGGAGCGTGGCGGCGGTGTGATGACCGTGTGTGAAACCCGGCTCGGGCGAAAAGCGTGTCAGAATCACATCCGGGCGAGTGGATCGAATCGCCCAGACCATATCAGCGAGTGCCGCATCCTTGCCCCAGATCCGCAGGGATTCCTCCGCAGTTTTTGAAAACCCGAAGTCATTGGCGCGGCTGAAGAGCTGCTCGCCTCCGTCGATAGCACGAGCGGCGAGTAGCTCCTGCGTGCGGATGATCCCAAGTCTTTCGCCCAGATCTGATCCGAGGAGGTTCTGTCCACCGTCTCCTCGTGTCAGAGAAAGGTATGTCGTCCGAAGTTTGGCCTCGTTGGCGAGGTAGGTGATAAGTTTCGTATTTTCATCATCTGGATGGGCCGCCACGTATAAAATGCTTCCCAAGATGTTAAGTTTTTCTAGCGCAACCGCCAAGTCTCCACTGGGCAGGGGTTGGATCGCCTGCGCGGAGTGAAGAGTCAGCATCAAGGCAATTGCCTGAAAAGTGCGCATGAAATCGAGGAAGCCGGCCTCTCGCCGGGAGCACTAAATGACGCCCGTAGCTGCCAGACAGATCTCTGCTATTGAAGTTCTGCGAGAAGATCCTGATTCCGCTTGATATACCCGGAATCCCCCCCTGGAGCGGCCTTGGCAGTCGCAAGCGATTTTTCTGCTGCTGCAATTGCTTCCTGTTTTTTGCCCTGTTTTGCGAGCATTTGAGCGTATGAATGCTGCCACCAGAATGCATCCTTGTTCATTTCACCGGCTTTTTTCATCCACTCGGTTGCCTTTTCGATGTCTTTTCCGTTCTCGGCGTAGAAGCTGGCGGCATTGGCATAATCGCGTGCTGTCCAAGAATCCATGGACTTCAACGAAGCCTCGATAGAAGCCTCCGAGAGCGCCTTGGTGTCGATCGTGATTGGAACTGGCACCCGTACCTCATCCCATTCCAGAAAGAGAGTGGCGGACTCGTCGCGCAATTGATCGAACCCGATCGTGAACGTCTCAACCGGCGTTTCGAGCTCAATAGGGTTCACCGTGATCCGAGCGATATCGTTTTTCTGATCGTAAAGCCCAGCACCTGCAATCTTTGTGTCTCCATAAAGGATCACTGTCCATTGGTCTTTTCCGGGAATCGTGAAAAGCACGTAGTCACCAGCGGGAACTTTTTTGTCTCCAAACGTGATCTCAGAATCAAACGAGATTTTGGTTGGCGCATTGGCACCAGTCCGCCAGACGCTGTCGTAGGGCACCAAATCGCCAAAAACGTCGCGGTCCTTCATGCTTGGTCTCGAATAAACCACTGCGAAATCAGTGACGCCAACGGTCTGTTTGAGTTCCGCGGCCGGACTTGGCGCTGCGGTTTTGATTTGAGCGTGGACGGACAAGGTGGCCGCTGATGCGATCGATGCGAGGAGGAGCGTGGTGATTTTATGCATGGGGAAAGAAGTAAGGATTGTTCGGGACACTACGAAGCTCGCTTTTGTTGTCAAGAGGGTGCGGTCATTTTTTAGTCTGCCACGGGTCGCGAATGTCTTCTTCGCTATTCAGGCGGCGAATTCCAAACGATATTGGCCCCGGACACGGGTAAGCAATGCCTGGGCCCCAAATGTTTTCGTTAGGTTGGCCGAATTTAAGGTGGATTTGATAGGGCCCATCGCGACGGATCTCCCCTTCGCCAGCAATAACGCGTGGGTGAAAATCGGAGTGATTTCCTCGACATGATGCGTTACTAAGACGATCGCTGGAGATTTCGGGCGGGTGGCCATTCGGCCAATGAAACTAAGGAAGTGCTCGCGCGCCACGGGGTCAAGTCCCGAGCAAGGCTCGTCTAGAATAAGCAACTTCGGGCGTGCCATCAGGGCCCGCGCAATCAAGACGCGTTGCCGTTCGCCTTGGGAAAGGTATAGCCACGGACGATCTTCGAGGTCTTTAGCTTCGACGGTCCGCAAAAGCTGTCGAGCCGCCTTGCGGTCTTCGGGAGTGACTGTTCCCCAGAAATCCACCATGGCGTATTTTCCGCTCACGACGGTTTCTAAGGCGGTTTCTTCGGCTGCTATCCATTGGCGGATGCTCGAACTCACCATTCCGACAAGTCGGCGCATTTCCTGCCAAACGCTCTCGCCGAAAATATTTCCAAGGACCTCCACGTCGCCGGAGGTCGGGGTCATGTAGCCGGTCAGGGTGCCGAGCAGAGAGGTTTTTCCGCAGCCGTTGGGCCCAAGCAGGACCCAGTGCTCTCCGGGATGAATCGTCCAGCTGATGCGATCAAGGATCGCAAGGGTATCACGCCGGATCGTAAGATCCGACACTGCGAGTATGGGTGACTGCATGCGAATGCGATGTTTTACTTTCTGACCAAAAGTGACGTGCCCGTCATTTCGACTGGCTGTGCCAGGCCCATCATTTCTAGGAGCGTGGGGGCCACATCTGCCAGTATTCCATCCCGCACGGTGAAATTATCCGCGTCCGCTGCAATATAGATCACGTGCACAAGATTGGTCGTGTGCGCAGTATTCGGTGAGCCGTCGGGATTGCGCATGCGCTCGCAGTTGCCATGATCCGCTGTGACGAGGGCTTTTCCGCCCAATTCTAACACGCGCGAAATGACTGCACCCACGGCTGCGTCAATCCGCTCGACGGCACGGATGCCAGCCTCCACTATGCCAGTGTGACCAACCATATCGGGATTTGCGAAGTTGAGAATCACGAGGTCTTTTTCCGGAAGTAATTCCAAAACCCTTGCCGTCACTTCATCCGCGCTCATCTCAGGCTGGAGGTCATACGTGGCTACTTTTGGGGAGGGGATGATTTGGCGGTCCTCGCCCTCAAATGCCTTCTCAATGCCGCCATTGAAAAAATATGTCACGTGCGGATACTTCTCAGTTTCTGCAATCCGAAGTTGCGTTTTTCCTGCCGCGCTAACTACTTCACCGAGGATGTGATTGAGCGACTGCGGGCTGAAGACTTCCTGACAAGGATAGGTTTTGTCGTATTGCGTCAGCGTCACGTAGTGGACGTGCGGCGTCACTTCGCGATCATATCCGTCGAATTCAGGATAGAGAAAAGCGCGCGATAGTTGCCTTGCACGATCTGCCCGGAAGTTGAAAAACAATACCACATCTCCGTCGCGAACGCGGGCATGGTTGGCTTCTTCGAATATGATTGGCTGCAAAAATTCGTCAGTTTCTCCGATGGCATATCGAGCGCGGATGGCGTCCCCCGGACTCGCTGATGAAGTTTCACCACGGCCCAGCACGATGGCGTCCCAGGCGAGTTTGTTTCGATCCCATCTGCTATCTCGGTCCATCGCAAAATACCGTCCTATCGCGGTGAATATTTTCGCGCCCGTGGGTTGCAACGCTGCTGTGACGGTATCGAGGGAACCCGCGCCTCCGGTGGGAGACGTGTCTCGGCCGTCTGTAATCGCGTGGACTGCGATATCAGTCACGCCAGCATCATGGGCGGCTTCTGCGAGTGCGATCAGGTGATTTTGGTGGCTGTGCACACCGCCATCGGAAACGAGGCCCAGCAGATGCAGACGCCCGAGTTTGGCTTTGGCAAACGCTTCTTGGAGCACGGGCGACTTCGCTATCTCACCGTCGCTAATCGCCTTGTTAATGCGGGTGAAATCTTGATAGACAATGCGGCCTGCGCCCAGATTGAGGTGGCCGACCTCAGAATTTCCCATCTGTCCGTCGGGAAGTCCAACATCCATCCCACTGGCGCTCATCCTGCCCATCGGATATCTGGCGTAAATTTGATCATGGACGGGTGTCGATGCCAAGAGGGTCGCATTTCCCTCGACTTCGGCTGCGGGTTTACCATTGGGGCTGATCCCCCATCCATCGCGAATAATCAAAATAACCGGTGCTGACATAGCAAGTAGTCTTAGCGATCGGAAGATGTGCGATACAGCATAATGTGCAGGGACGCGGGGATCTGCTCTAAAACCTTGCGTTGGGTCAGACCCTGCGGAGCAGCGGCGACGGCGTGAGGTCATCACGGGGCAAATAATTTCCCGAATTGAAGCGGTGATTGTTCTTGCATGGCTGATTGCGATGTGAGATTTTCCCTGACTCACAAAGAAAAGAAGATATGGCAAACACAGAAGCCGGAGCCGACGTAGAACTACGCCTCCACGAAAAAGACACAGGCAGTGCAGACGTTCAGATTGCACTCCTTACCAAACGAATTAACGAACTCACCGGGCACCTCAAGGAGCACGCAAAGGACCATTCGTCCCGCCGCGGACTCTTGCGTCTCGTGGCACAACGCCGCAGCTTGCTCGATTATCTGAAACGCACTGCCGTAGAGCGCTACCAAGCGGTTCTAGAGAAGCTCAACCTGCGTAAGTAACTCCCGAATCGTCTCTGTGAATTTTTGACGAAAGCCCCGGCAATGCGTTGCTGGGGCTTTTGTAATTTCACGGGCAATTCAACTCCTTGCGGCTCACCGTGTGTGCCGTGTATGCAAACAAAATTATTATTATATGATTCATTCCGTTACCTCCCAAGTAGGCAACACCTCGATCACCATTGAAACCGGAAAACTCGCAAAACTCGCCGATGGCGCAGTGACTGTGCGTTGCGGCGACACGATCATCCTCGTCACCGCAGTTTCTGCCACCACCATCCGTGACGGGCAGGACTTTTTTCCTCTCACCGTAGATTACCGCGAAAAGGCAGCTGCTGTCGGCAAATTCCCTGGTGGCTACTTCAAACGTGAGGGCCGCCCAAGCGAAAAAGAAATCCTCACCTGCCGCATGACAGATCGCCCGCTTCGCGCGCTCTTTCCTAAAGGCTACCTATACGACACGCAGATCATCTCGACGCTCCTCAGTGCCGATGGTGAAAACGATCCGGATATCCTATCGATGAATGGCGCTTCGGCAGCACTCATGGTTTCTGACATCCCGTTTGGCGGTCCTGTAGGCGCTGTCCGCGTCGGTCGGGTCAATGGCGAGTTCGTAGTGAACCCGACCCATGCCGAAATGGCCGACTCTGATTTTGACCTCGTTTACGCAGGTGTGGATGGTAAGGTCATTATGATCGAAGGCGCTGCGACTGAGCTTCCTGAGGAAGAATTCGTCAAAGCCTTGGAATTCGCAGCTGGCCATGTTCAGGTCTTGATTGATGCGCAGAAGGAACTTGCTGCACGCGTGGGCAAGGCCAAGCGCAATGCACCTCTCTTCGTAGTCAAAGAGGAGCTTCTTGAGGTTGCTTACAATGTTGCAGGGGATCGCATCGAAGCTGCGATTTATACACCCAGCAAAGTGGATCGCCAGAAAGCGGTCGGTGCCCTCAAAGACGAAGTCAGCGCTGCCATCTTAGCGAAATTTCCAGAAGCCCAGAAATTCGAAATCAGCGAAGCCTTCGATTACCTTCAGAAAAAGGCATTCCGTGTCAGCATTCTGGACCGTCAGGTCCGCTGCGATGGACGTGGACTCGATGACATCCGTCAACTCACGGCAGAAGTTGGATTGCTTCCACGCAGTCACGGAAGCGCCCTTTTCCAGCGTGGCGAGACCCAGGCCGTCGCCCTAGCGACCCTCGCTACTACAGATGAAGCCCAGGATCTTGACGGTTACACTGGCGGAGAAACCTCCAAGCGCTTCATTCTTCACTATAACTTCCCGCCGTTTTCGGTAGGTGAAACCGGGCGCACCGGGGGCATGAATCGCCGCGAGATCGGCCATGGTGCTCTTGCCGAGCGCTCGATCTTACCAGTGATTCCGTCGGAAAAAGATTTCCCCTACGCCATCCGCATATCCTCGGAAGTCATGGAGTCCAATGGTTCCACATCCATGGCCAGTGTTTGCTCCGGAGTGCTTGCGCTTATGGACGCCGGCGTTCCAATCAAGACCCCGGTCGCTGGTATCTCTTGCGGACTGGTGAGCGAGTGCTCCTCGGATGGTCAGATGACGCGTCATACGATGCTCACCGATATCCTCGGTAGCGAAGATCATTTTGGCGACATGGATTTCAAACTCTGCGGCACTGCCACAGGCGTCACTGGGTTCCAATTAGACCTCAAGCTCCCTGGTATCCCGCTAGACCTTATGGCCGCAGCGGTGTATCGCACCCGCGACGCTCGCATGCGCGTCCTCGCCGTAATGAACGAATGCCTATCGACTCATCGCACGGAGATGAGCCAATACGCTCCTCGTATCGAAACCGTCAAAATCCCCGTGGATAAGATCGGTCTCCTCATCGGACCTGGTGGCAAAACCATCAAGGGAATCGTTGCTGAAACTGGCGCTGAGATTAATATCGACGACGACGGATCCGTCCACATCTACTCGAACAATGGCGACAGCCTGAAACGTGCCAAGGAAATCATCACTGGCATGACCAAGGAAATCGGCGTCGGTGAGGTTTATCAAGGCACTGTCGTTTCAATCAAGGAGTTCGGTGCATTTGTCGAAGTTCTACCTGGAAAAGATGGCTTGGTTCACATTTCCGAACTCGCCGACTTCCGCGTCAACAAAGTCGAGGACGTTGTTCGCGTCGGCGATGCGGTTTGGGTCAAGTGCATCGGAGTCGATGACAAAGGCCGCGTGAAACTCAGTCGCAAGGCTGCGATGAAGGACCGCGACCAAGACGCAGCTGGCCAACC
>JBGSMR010000419.1:0-4597 GCA_041740065.1 Chthoniobacterales bacterium | reverse complement strand
GAAAATTGGCCCGTGGGAACTCACCCTCACACGACCGCGCCATTGGATTTCCTCATCATCGGCATTGCAAAACTTCTACCCGTTCTTGGCATCCCTCCGGAGCGAGCGATTGACCTTGCTGGTGCATGGGTTTCGCCCATCCTAGCAGTCGTTCTCATGGTGAGCTTGTGGCTCTGGTCGGGATGGATGCGTTTGAAATACCGGTGGATGATGTTAATGCTCATCGCTGTATCTCCCGTAATCGTTCAGGCAATGAAACTGGGGCGTCCCGACCATCAATCTCTGATCATGCTCTTGATTGCCTGCGCGGTCGCTGCGGAAGTTACCTTGTGGCTCCGTCCGGGTCGCGGTGTCGCAATCCTCTGGGGTTTTGCTTGGGCTTGCGCGCTGTGGGTAAGCTTATTTGAACCCCTAATTCTCCTCACTCTGGTCGGCATGATTCGCGCAATCGTAGTCCGCAAGTCCGCATGGAAGGGTGAATGGCTGACCGGGTGGCTCGTTTTTGGAATGGCGTTCGGTTTGGCTGTTCTATGCGACGGATGGCGAATCGCGCCCGGAACGGAACCTGCGACTGCACAATATTTTTCTCGTTGGGCAACCATGCTCGGAGAGCTCGCCCTAACACCACTTTTTTCGCCCCAGTGGATCGCATGGACAGGTACTAGCCTACTCGCATTCCCAATATTGGTAATGCGAGCGCTCTATCCACCCAAGGACCCGACTGCTTGGCTTTGGCTCATCCTCCTCCTCGCCACATTTGCGCTCTCGGTGTGGCAACTGCGATGGGCATGCTACTTTGTTCTATTGCTGTCGATGGCGCTTCCTTTTGCCTTGGATTCGCTCCGTCTGCGACCTTTGTGGATAAATCTAGGATTCGTCGTCGGCCTCTGGTCGCTTGCAACCGCATGGGAGGCAATTCTGTATCCCGATGAACCTGCCATGCAGCGTCTCGCTGAGCAGCGGGAGGAAAATATTCAACTACGCGCCATTGCTGATGCCATGAGCTCCCCGCCTGCCAATGGATTTATCGCACCTTGGTGGATGTCACCAGCCCTAGCGTATTGGTCCGGCCAACCGGGCGTCAGCGGAAGCTCTCATCAAAGCCTAGCTGGCATCGCTGAGACCGCGAAATTCTTTCTTACCAGTGATGCTCAGGAAGCTCAGACGATCTTGAATCAACGCAAAGCCACCTGGGTAATTGTGGATGACCCCACAAGAACCCTCTCAACGTCAGCTCAACTCTTGGGAACTGCGGCCTCCGAGTCCTCTATGGGCAATCTGCTGTCCTCAAGTGATGTTCCGCCCCTCTTAGATCTCACCCTCATCAAAGACAGCGGGTTTTATCAACTTTACCGAACGCGCCCCCAAGATTGATCGAAAAACTGCGACTCACGCCACCGACGAATCAATTGATCAGAAACGCATCCCCAGGAACCCGGCCTTCATCAGCGTCGATGTAGTCAAACATGGTTTGGATATCATCCCGATCCGCAAGCCCGCTCTCAGCCTTCCGGCTGGATAACTTTTCACTTAGATAGTCACGCCAACCAATCTTCGTCATGTATGCATTCCACACCTTGATTTCTTGACCGGTTGGCTTCTTCCCTTTGGAAAAACACCACTCCAGCAAATCCGCGTCGGAGGTGCCTTCGCCACGCAAACGAGCGCCAAGCTCTAAATAGGAAACGCCCAAAAACTCACAAGTCCACGCGTCCATCGCCTTTCCGAGATTGGAACAAAGGTCTTCCCTGAGCTCACCGGAGGCAAACAACCGGGCCTTATCCAACATCCGTCGGAAGTAAACGATGCCGTCAAGCTGCAGATAGGGAGACACAGGAACCTTCATTGGGTAAGATTCGTGGAAAATCGATGGGCTGTCACGTGAGATTCCATTTCAACATCCCCGTAAATCCGTGCCAGCCACCCCACCCCTCACTAACGATCTTTTACCACCCGGTTAGCCCAACTTTGCGGCCGCTGACGTAATTTCCTGCATCTACAAGCGAAACGTCGTTGATGAACCTACAAAGCAACTGATACTCCTAAGCCTCCGCATCTAAAAACATTTCCAATTTTCATGAGTAGCACATCTCCTTCCCTGCCCCGATGGTTTTCGACATTTCTGTGGGGCAACACCGTGGCTCTGTCATGGATGTGGGGGCTGGGATTATTTTTCTCGGTGCAGTTCACGACCCAATTCGGGTTATTTGGGCTGCTGACATTCAGCATCCCGAATTTCATTGGCCTCATGGCATTCGGTCTAATCACCCAGTTGATTGCCAACCGTCAGAAAGGCTCAGAATCCTTGGCAAACTTCTTTACGAGTTGGGCTAGACCCTTCCGCCTCATATTTTTTCTCTATCAGATTCTGGCAATTTCTCTGACGATTTTTGCGATTATCCGGTACGTCTGGCAGCCGCTCAACCTTCAACCTGAGCTGTTGTATCTCCCGCTAACCTTATTGATCGTGTTGGCTGCGGGCATTCTTTTTGGTGAAGAATTTAACATCAAGCGGATCAAATACAGCCATGGCGTGATGGCCGTTATCCTCGCGGCCGCAGTCGCGGTGTTGATTCTCGGGCGTGATGATTTCACAGATGCCTCATTGCTCGTCGTTGATCAACTGCCTACCAATGACTGGAACTATTGGGGCTATGCGGTGCCCATCGTTATCGGCTTTCTTGTCGGGCCATGGCTCGACCTGCAGCAATGGCAGAGGGCCATCCAGATGCACCGAGAACAGGTGTCGATCCGCTGGGCCTATGTCGTGGGAAGCATCCAGTTTTTTGCGATGCTATTATTCCACGGTACCATGACTCTGTGGGCGATGAGCCTGGGCGGAGGTATGTTTATCCGGGAAGGATTGGCGAACTATACCTACGGACAAGATTTACTCATGCGATTCTTTTTCCAGAATGCAGACGCGCAACCGTGGATCTTTACTGCCTATTGCGTGTGGGTTTGCATCTGCCTCCTCACCACCTTGGATAGCGGATATATCGCACTACGTTGGTTTTTGCAGTCGAATGTGAAGACGAGCACGCACGCTATCTTTTCATTGATCCCGACACGGCTAGTAACCTCGCCCATTCCGGTATTCATCTTTTGTGGGGTAGTGGCGTTGGTGAGTGCCGTCGTTGGACTGGAGCTCGAGTATTTCATGATCTTCTACGCCACATTTTTTGTAGGCTACTCGGCTCTCGCCATTGCGCGGTGCTATTTGATTAGTCCAGCGAATGCGATTCCACAGGTGAAGATGTTTAGCATCGGCAGCCTGGCGGTGGTGATTTTGGCTTACGGGTATTTCCTACGCTACCCGTTGTTCCAAATCATTGGTTCACTCCTGCCGCTCGGATACGTGGCATGGCTTATTCTGAAGCCGGGATCCTCGGAGGAATTCGTTAGTGACACCGATGAACTCGAATCCGTGACGGAGCACGGCGGAGCACCCCGTGTCTTTGCGCCGCTTGTTGGTGACCAAGCAGTGGGCGGAGGAGGATCCCCGCTTACGCAGAATCGGGTAACCGCCGCCCTTGGTATTCACGACCTGTCGGGGCATTTTGACGGCAAGTGGTTCGTGCACCAGTTCGTAGCGACCTACGCGGATACCAACTCGGTGGGGACCGTCTACTTCGGGATGTATGCGATGTGGGTCGGCAAAACGAGGGAGCTATTTTTCAACAAGGTAATGCCGAAGTTCAACTTGAAGGATACTCAGTTCTACATTCTCACGCGTTCATTCGAGCACAAGTTCGTTCGCGAAACCCGCGAGTTTGAGGTCGTACGAGTCCGGATCAAAATCGCAAGCTTCAACCGGAAATTCGTAACTCTCGAACACGAAATTTACGATTCTCACGACCAATTACTTGGAAAAGGAAAACAAAGCCTGCTCTTCGTCTCTTCATCCGACTACCGTATGCTTGATATTCCGCAGGACGTGCATGCAGCGTTTGTCACTCACACCTGATGGATCTCTTCCGATCACACCGCACCAGAACGGCTGGGTTTGCTATCTTTGCGATTGGGCTCGCAGTGGCCCTAACCGCGTGTGATCCCCCCACCCCAGAGCCTGGAACGTCGCCAACTCCGCTACCGGCGGCGAGCCCGGAGGCGATAGCGAGCCCAACTCCTCCACCAACGCCAACTCCCTCACCGACGCCGTTTATCCCCAGGCAGCGTATTGAAGTGTCCAAACTTTTCAACGACATGGAGGTGCAAAGCCGCGTTGAGACTTCCGAGAGTGATCGCACCGCAACCTACGACAGGGCCCAAGGAGACAGCTACCGTTTAGATCTTGCAGTCAGCGTACGACTGCCAAAAGCCGCACAAACAGTCGACCATTTCGTGAAGAACGATCCGCGCATTGTAGATGCATTACCCGGCCTGCCGGCTCAGCTTCCTCTGGCGCGCGTTTCGCCTGCATTCCCGAGGCTCTACGAATACAAAGTCGAAAACCTGCGTCGCAACCTCGGTCGTCTGGACGCCCTGCTCACCAGGCACAATTTCTTCGATTGCGATACCATCCTCGAACTCGAAAACCCAGATACTGGAGCAATCTCAGTTTTGAGTTTAGCCGATATGGATGTGAATACCGATG
>JBGSMR010000391.1:0-5703 GCA_041740065.1 Chthoniobacterales bacterium | reverse complement strand
ATGCGGGAGGGTTTGAGGGGGGCGGCGGGGTTCAGGCCGCGGGTGACGGCGTGGGAGATTACGGCTTGGCGCTTCTCTTTCAGCAGTTCAATCAGCCGCCGCTGCTCCGCCACCAGCTCATCAATCTTCCCCGTCTCCCGGTCAAGGAACTCGGCGATGGCGGTTTGCTCCTCGCGGGGAAGTGCAGGGTAAGGCAAGAGCAGTAATTCTTCGGACGAGATCGTCTGTCGAACGCCACCACCGAGTTCATTGAAGATGCACCGGTTGTAGAGGTTGGTGAAAAACCAGTAGGCAAACTTCGGGGCTACCTTGGCCTTGTTTGGCTCGACCCGGATGTATGCGGGACTCATGATCCCGGTTTCTGGAACCAGCCCAACACGGCTCGTCTTAATGTTTTGAAGGTCGATGAGTTTGAAGACTAAGTCGTCAGGGCAAAATATCTGATAGGTTTCAAACTCGGAAGCTTGTAGGCCATCAAGGTCGCCGAGGTCGCGAGGAACAACGCCACCCAACGTGAGCGATAACCGGTTATCGCATTTCATCCCCGAGTTCAGCTCTTTCTTGCGAACGAAGGAACGCTTCGCCGGAAAGAAGCCCCATTCTTGTGGCATATCGCCCCACCACTCCACGCCGCTGTCCTTGTAGCTCGGATACCGCGGGAAGCTCACTTCGTCAGTCCTCCGATCATGGTGAGGATGCGGTCGGTGACGCCGCGCAGCTCAGCGTCGATCTCGGCCAGCGGGCGCGGCGGCTGGAAGACGTAGAAGTGGCGGTTGAAGGGGATTTCGTAGCCGATCTTCGTCTTGTCGTGATCGATCCAGGCATCCGGCGCGTGAGGCAAAACCTCGCGCTGAAAATAGGTGTCCACGTCTTCGCTGAGCGGGACGTTTTCCGTGTCGCGCAGGGAGGAGTCGGGCACGGGTTTACCTTTGCCCTTCCCCTTGGCGCCGACGACGATCTTCCCGGCGGCATCGCGCTCGGGCCGCTCGACGGTGATGGTGCGGTATCCGAACGCTTCGTTTTTGAAAATGCGGGAGACGGGTTTTCCGTCGCGGGTTTCCTCGCGGAACTCGCCGAAGAAGCGGGTGATGTCGTCGATGTGCGCGGGGCTGAGTTCCTTGCGTTTGCTACCGAGGCTTTTGCGCATCTTTTGCCAGAAGCTGGAGGCGTCGATGAGCTGCACTTTGCCCTTGCGCGCCTTGGGCTTCCGGTTGCTGACGATCCAGACGTATGTCGAAATGCCGGTATTGTAAAACATGTCGGGCGGAAGGCCGATGATGGCCTCGACGAGGTCATTCTCCAGCACGTAGCGGCGGATTTCGCTCTCGCCGCTGCCCGCGCCGCCGGTGAAGAGGGGAGAGCCATTGAGGACGATGCCGAAACGGCTGCCACCATCCTTGGCCGGGCGCATCTTCGAGATGAGATGGAGGAGGAACAGCAGTGAGCCATCGCTTACGCGCGGCAGGCCGGGACCGAAGCGTCCATTGAACCCTTGCTGGGCATACTCCTTGCGGATGATGGCCTCGATTTTCTTCCACTCTACGCCAAAGGGCGGATTGGATAGCATGTAGTCGAAGAGTTTCCCCATCAGCCCGTCGGCGGAGAGGGTGTTGCCGAAGATAATGTTGGCGATGTCCTGCCCCTTGATGAGCATGTCCGCCTTGCAGATGGCGTAGGACTCCGGGTTCAGCTCCTGCCCATACATGACTAGACGGGCGTTCGGATTGAGGCTGAGCAGGTGGTCCTCCGCCGTGGAGACCATGCCGCCGGTGCCTAGGGTGGGATCGTAAATGGAACGGACTATGCCGGGCTTGGAAAGGGCATCGTCATCCTCAATGAAGAGGAGGTTCACCATGAGGCGGATCACCTCGCGGGGCGTCCAATGCTCCCCGACGGTTTCATTGGAGAGTTCGGCGAACTTTCGGATCAACTCCTCGAAGACGGTGCCCATTTGGGCATTGCTGATGACGTCGGGGTGGAGGTCGATGTTGGCGAACTTTTCCGTGACCTGGTAAAGAAGCCCGGCTTTGGCAAGGCGGTCGATCTGATTGTGGAAATCGAAGTGCTCAAAAATGTCCCGCACCGCCGGGGAGAATGCCTGCACGTAAGCGCGGAGGTTTTCCCCAATGTGGTCCTGATCCCCCACCAGCTTTTTCAGGTCGAGCGGCGAGGTGTTGTAAAATAGCTGACCGGATACGCGGAGTAGAAACGGCTCGGGGTTGAGCCCCGCTTTTTCGCGTCGGTCTTTTTCGGCGAGCACGGTGACTTTCGTGGGCTCCAATACGCAATCAAGCCGACGCAGCACAGTGAAGGGCAAAATCACCTTCCCGTATTCGGATTGCTTGTAGTCGCCGCGCAAAAGATCGGCGACTGACCATATAAAAGAGGAAAGGTTGGGATCGGTCATGCAATCAAGGCACGTGAGTGTATCTGACGCTGGGTTGCATGATCAAGCGCGCAGGTCGCGCAGATCCGAACAGAAACCAACTAAGCCGGCCGTTCAGTTAACGTCGCTTGCCATTCTACCGTGCCAGATTATTCCCGGAGTCAGGAACCCAAATTCAACGCGACGAATCCCCAAAACCCTGAGCAAGAAGAGTCCTCGAATCCGTATGCCGACTTGAGGAAAATATAGCCTCAATAATGAGGCGCAAAGCATTGATAATCAGGGGAAAGCCGACGACGAGACTCGAACTCGTGACCTATCGATTACGAATCGATTGCACTACCACTGTGCTACGTCGGCAAACTTACGGATACGACGCCTCAAGATTGCTGCCTCCAGTAGTTTGGCACGGGAGCCAATTATGACTAAAGACAAAACCGGAGGTTGAGGAGCATTTACCGCATCGAAAGAATGGACTAATGCGGCAGGGAGATCAAGTTTTTACCAAGGGTGGGTATACGAATTTCACCGTAAGAAATCAGGCCTGCTTTCGCATCGCGTGTTCTGACATTTTCCCGATGTTCTGCTACTTCAAGTGCTCAGATGATCGCAGAAAATTGCAAGCATCGATCAACATGTTTGCAATGATTTTGCGTTTGACCGGCTTGTTTAGAAAGGCATTCATTCCCTCGGATAGACAGTGTTGGTGGCTCTCGGGCAGAGTATTGGCGGTCAGAGCTGAAATAAATGCTGGCCGAAGCATCTGGCTGGCTTCCATTTCACGGATAGCCCGGGTTGCTTCCACTCCGTCCATTTCGGGCATTTGTAGATCCATGAGGATGCAATCAGGATGTTCTGCAGCGCAGGTCGCGACCGCCTCCGCACCATTGCGGGCAGTCAGAGGTTCATAGCCGAGTTGCCGAAGCATAGAGGCTATCAACTTGAGATTTACCTTGTCATCTTCCACCAAAAGAACGCGCAAGGGGTGGCTGGTGGCGAACGTTGGATCCACACCCGTGGGCGGTGATTTATCATCGGCAGCCGCGTTCGCGGGTTGTGACGTCAAGACGAGAGGGATTCGAAGGGTGAATGTCGATCCCTGTCCCTGCTCGCTGCTAATCTGGAGACTTCCGCCCATCAACTCCGCTAAGCGGCGCGAGATGGTGAGCCCAAGTCCGGTCCCTCCGTGACGGCGCGAGATGGACGAGTCCTCTTGCGTGAACGCCTCGAAAACCGCTTGAATCCGGTCTGCGGCAATACCCGGCCCGGTGTCTCGAACGACAAAATTTAAATGCCGCAAATTGGCAGCATCGCTGCTCGCATGAGCAGAGATGTCAATCGACCCGGATTCAGTAAATTTTAAAGCATTGCCGACGAGGTTGACTAAGATCTGACGAATCCGACCGGGATCTCCCCCCAACGCCTCGGAGAGGTGCTCATCAACCGCTACGGTAAGTTCTAATCCTTTCTCGTAGATCTGCCGCGTAAACAGCAGTCGGACGCTTTCGATAAGCTCCCTGGGTGAAAAAATCTGCTGCTCGATGGCCAGCCGACCCGCTTCAATGCGGCTAAAATCCAGAATGTCATCCAGAATACGGAGCAAAGCCTCCCCGCTAGAGACAATAATCTGACTCAAATCCCGGTGCTCAGGCGAGAGCGTTGGGGATGCAGCGAGCATCTCAGCAAATCCGAGGACTCCATTCATCGGAGTGCGGATTTCGTGACTCATTACGGCCAGGAATTCACTTTTTGCCCGTTCCCCTGCCAGAGCCTGTAGACGCAGGTTTTTTTCATTTTCGAATCGATCTCGCAACGTTTCCTCGCGTTCCACTTGATCGGTGACATCCCAATTGGTTCCCAGCATCCGCAATGGGCGGTTCTCGTGGTCCCAAAGAACCACAGCTTGTGTGCGGATGTGGCGCATCTCACCGCTTCCCTGTCGGGTGATGCGAAACTGGGTGTCCAGGGGCCGGCCATCGGATCGCAGCGCTTCGGCGATTTCTGATCTGAGCCGCTCGCTGTCTTTGGGATGGCGGAGTTTCTCCCAAAGCTCAATACTGGCGGGACTTGCTTCGGGAAGTGCTCCGTAGAGGGCATACATTTGATCGTCCCAAACAAGAGCCCCGCTCACCAAATCCCAATCCCATATGCCGACCTTGCTGGCCCGGGCGGCGAGTTCGGTTCGTCTCGCGGCAACCAATTGCGCCTCCTGCATCCGATGGGTTTCCTCCCGGGAACTGAGGCTTTGGATCCCAAAAGATAAGTTGTCCGCGAGTTCCTGTAACAGCTTGAGTTCGTCTTCGGCTGGACTGCGAGCTTCAGAGGCATATAGCCCCAGCAGTCCAAAACAATCCCCATCCGTCTGTAGTGGCAGGCTGATCAAGCTCCGGAAGCCACGTTTCAAGGCTATTTCCCGCCAGGGAGCGAAGTTCAGATCTGTCTCGATGTTGTTGCAGAGGGAGGTTACGCCCGTTCTGATCGTGCGACCCGCGGGCCCCTTGCCATTGGGTGCGTCTTCTGACCAACTCACATTGACCTCTGCGAGATAGCCCTGTTCGATTCCCGCATTGGCCATTGGCTCAATGCTGCGGGCCTCGTCTTGCCGGCTATACCCTACCCACGCCATGCGGTAGCCGCCATGCTCCACGGCGAGTTGGCATATTCGATTGAGTAGTTCAACTTCGCTTTCTGCCCGCACCATAGCTTCGTTACAGGCACTCAGCATTTTTAGCGCCCGGTTGGTGCGAATGATCTCAAGTTCCGCCAACTTCTTCTCGGAAATGTCCTGGAGCGCGCCATTCAACCGGATGATCTGCCCTTTCTCATCCCGCACCGCCTCGCCGGTTCCTTTTACCCAGATTCTTCTCTGCTTGGCGGTGATGAGTTCCGACTCGAAAGCAAATGGAAGCCCCTCTTCGGCGCAACGTTTCACATGGAGCGCGACCTCTGCCCGGTGAGCCGGATGGTAAAAAGCGATCGCTTGTTCTACTGATGGCGTTCTGCCCGGTTCGATCTCGTGAATCAGGCAAACTTCATCTGACCAGGTGAGTTTAAAATCCGGAAGATCAATCGACCATCCACCCAGCCGAGCGATCTGACCAGCAGTCCGCAGCAAGGCTTCGCTGCGTCTCAGCGATTCTTCTTGGATCTTGCGCGCTGAGATATCTTGAATTTGAGAGATAAAGTAAAGTGGTTGGCGCTTTTCATTCCGAGCTAGTGATACGCATAACAACACCGTGACCGAGTGGCCGTCTGCATGAATGTAGCGCTTCTCCATCTCGTAAGAGCGAATCTTGCCATCGTGCATCTGGCGGACA
>JBGSMR010000358.1:0-2285 GCA_041740065.1 Chthoniobacterales bacterium | reverse complement strand
CTGAAGATTCTCGGCGAAGCTGTGTTGGTGGATCGCGTTTACATTTTTCAGAATATTCAGGAGAGAGAGCCAGACGAATTGCTATGCTCGCAGCGTTACGAGTGGGTCAAACCGGGTATCACCGTGCAAATTGAGAATTGTGATCTAATGAACTTAGATTACCGGAGCGAACTTCTTCCCTTTTACGAATGCCTAGCAATAGGACAGCCATTTTTGGGTCTCACAGGGGATCTCAAGGAGCCGTTGAGAACCATCTTAGCGGAGCAGGAGATCTTGTCGCTGGCTGTGCTTCCCATTCACGTATCAAACCGGTTCTGGGGATTTCTTGGATTTGATGATTGCCGGATCCCCCGAGTCTGGTCGCCGGAGGTTTTGCGCATGCTGGAGGCTGCCTCGTCGGCTATTGGAAGTTCTATTGAGCGCTGGGAAGTTGATGCTGCGCTGCTAGAAGCAAACGCTGAGCTGAAAAAACAGACCGAGGAGCTCCGCCGGATTCAAAAGGTAACAATCAGCCTGATGGAAGATGCTCGCATTGCCCAGAAACAGGCGGCACGCGCGAGTGCGGCAAAATCGGAATTTCTTGCTGTGATGAGCCATGAGATGCGCACGCCACTGAACGGAATTCTCGGATTTACCGATATCCTCTTGGGAGAGGAAGATCCCCAAATGCTGCGTGAAACAGCATCCATTATCCGGGAAAGCGGGAAAGTCCTCCTCGATTTGATCTCCGATGTGTTGGATTTTTCTAAGATTGAATCCGGCCATGTCGAAATCGACACCGCGCCTGTGGAACTTCGGACGATACTCTCAGAAGTCATCACCCCGGTATCCTGCACCGCCTTGGAAAAAGGAGTGTCGGTGGAGTCGATCGTCGCTGCGGACGTGCCTGTGGCGGTCGATGCTGATGGCAAGCGACTGCGTCAGGTCCTGTTGAATATTGTCGGAAATGCGGTCAAGTTTACCAGCGAGGGTAGAATTGAGATCCGATTGGGCGTGGTGGATGCTTCTGACGGTGTGGTGGTGTTGGGTTTTGAGATTGAGGATACAGGCATTGGAATTGCCCATTCGGGTCTTGAAAAGATATTCGAACCATTTGACCAGGCGGATCGTTCTGTGCACCGTCGATTTGGTGGAACTGGACTCGGGCTGAGTATCTCCCGCAGCTTATGCCGTTTGATGGGTGGTGACCTCACGGTTAAGAGTTGCATGGGTAAAGGGTCCACTTTTTCCTTTAGTATTCGATGCGCCCTCGCAGATTTACCGCCGGTCGTTCCCACCCCTGCGTTGTTGAGCGGAGTACCCCGAATGGCAGAGGAATTTCCCATGCGGATTTTGGTCGTCGATGATGTTTCAACAAATCGTCTGCTGGCGTGCCGATTGCTTGCAAAGATGGGATATAATCCAGACGTTGCTGCGGATGGTGAGAAGGCTGTCGAACTCGCAGGTGAATATCCTTATGACTTGATTCTCATGGATGTGTTCATGCCGGGAATCGATGGATGCGAGGCCACGCGGCTGATCCGGAATGCGGAGATTGTCGGCACCCACCGATCAGCGATTTTGGGGCTCTCCGCGAACGTGATGACAGAAAACCGGAAGCGATGCCTTGAAGTAGGAATGGACGGATTCCTCGCAAAACCCATCCGTGTGCCGGATTTTGTGAGTGCTGTCCGGGAGTTTGGCAGAGATCGTGCGCGTTGATGGGGGTAAACCGGTGGAGCTATCCGTCAGCGAGTTGGAGTAGTGACAATCGCCGTTGAATCCATTCCCGGAGGCGGAAATTTTCGTCTCGCACAAGCCTAGGATCAGACTGGAAGATCTTTTGTGCCAGCGTTCGTGCTTCTTGCAGGATCGTCGCGTCCTTGGATAGATCTCCAAGAAGCAACGGCGGCAATCCGGTTTGCGCGATTCCCAAAATGTCGCCAGGTCCCCGAAGTCGGAGATCCGCTTCAGCGACAGCAAAGCCATCCGTGGTTGTTTCCAATACGCGCAGACGCTCCAAGACGTCGGGATCCGCGTTGCCGGGAATCAGGATGCAATAGGACGTGTGGGCCCCCCGACCGACACGTCCGCGAAGCTGATGGAGCTGCGCCAAACCGAAGCGCTCGGCATTTTCGATGAGCATCACGGTAGCGTTGGGCACGTCGATCCCGACTTCGATCACTGTCGTTGCGATCAGAACATGTGTCTCGCGGCGGCGAAATGCTTCCATCGTGGAATTCTTTTCGGTGGCATCCATCCGACCGTGTAGCAGGCCGCATTTGACGGGAGTGAGTTCTACACAC
>JBGSMR010000356.1:0-4078 GCA_041740065.1 Chthoniobacterales bacterium | reverse complement strand
GGTTGGCGTCCGGTGATATTGCGCGGCAGGCCGAGTTCGGCTCCCACTTCGCGCACCTCGTCTTTAAATAGCTGACGCAATGGTTCGACGAGTTGAAACTTCATCCGCTCAGGAAGACCACCAACATTGTGGTGGCTCTTGATCAGAGCGGCCGGATTTCCAGAAATCGATACGCTTTCGATGACGTCGGGGTAAAGCGTGCCCTGAGCGAGAAATTTATACCCGTGGCTGCCTTTCACAGATTTTTTCAAGTCCGCAGCGGCCTGCTCAAATACCTTGATGAATTCATTGCCGATGATCTTCCGCTTCCGCTCCGGATCAGTAACGCCCTTGAGTTTTTTTAGAAACCGCTCGGAGGCATCAACGACCTTGAGTTGAATCTTAAAATGATCACCAAAGAGCTTCTTGACCGCCTCTGATTCGCCTGAGCGGATTAGTCCGTTATCGACAAAGATACATGTCAATTGATCGCCGATTGCCTGGTGCAGCAGCGCCGCTGCAACAGAGGAATCCACGCCGCCACTGAGGCCGAGGATCACACGATCCTCACCTACTTGAGCGCGAATATCCGCACACGTGCGCTCAATAAATGAGCCCATTGTCCAGTCCGACGCGCAGCCACAGATCCGGTTTACAAAGTTCGCTAGGATTTCCTTCCCGCGCGGGGTGTGATGGACTTCTGGATGAAACTGGAGGCCGTAGATATGGCGCTTGGAATCTCCGATCACCGCGTGCGGAGAATTCTCTGTCGTACCCATCGGAGCGAATCCTTTCGGAAGCAGTGTGAGTCGGTCGCCATGGCTATTCCAAACTTCTAGCGAGGCGGGGAGCTTGGTAAAAAGAGGGCATTTGCGGTCCGCGCGGAGTTTTCCCGGGCCATATTCGCGATGCGTCGATCGCTCGACCTTGCCGCCTAACGCCTGCGCGATGATTTGCATTCCATAACAAATCCCAAGCACGGGGATCCCGAGCGCGAAGATCCCTTTATCCACCCGCGGGGCATCCTTGGCATACACGCTGGCAGGACCGCCCGAAAGGATGATACCCTGAGCTCCTGTCGCACGGATCACTGCCGCGGTGGTGGAATAGGGTAGGATCTCAGAAAACACATTGCACTCGCGCACGCGGCGGGCAATGACTTGGGTGTATTGGGATCCAAAGTCGAGAATAACGACTTTGGACGCGATCACTGATGCGTCGGACATGGAAAGATGATAGGGATTAGCCGTGCGAAACAGCGCAATTAATTATAGTCAGGACCAAAGGCGTCTGCCGTTGGATTGTTGGGAACAATCTGCCCGCCGCCTTGAATCCCCTGCTGAAATTGGCGACCTACATCGTCCGTGGACGTCTCAGCAACCGCGCATCCTCCAAGCAGGATGCCAACGCATAGATAGCACAAAATTAGGGCCTTTTTCACCGGACGAGAATAGAAAGTTTTAGATCTATGGCAACTCAGATATCACCTGAATTGTTGATCGATGCCTACGCGAGAGGATTTTTTCCCATGGCGGTCGCTGGTGGGAGCATCCAATGGTTTTCACCGGATCCACGAGGCGTTATCCCGCTGGATGGATTTCACATCCCGCACGGCACCCGCAAAACACTGGCCGATCCAGCCTGGGAAGTCCGCGTGGACACAGCGTTTGAAGAAGTTGTGCGATCCTGTGCGGACCGCGCCGAGACATGGATTAACGACCAAATTATTTCCATCTACGTCGACCTCTTCCGCCGCGGCATCGCTCACTCAGTGGAAATCTGGAAGGACGGGCAACTGGCAGGGGGGTTATACGGAGTACAACTCGGCGGCGTATTTTTTGGGGAGTCGATGTTTCACCGCGTGAGCGGAGCATCGAAGGTCGCATTGATCGCGCTCCATCGGTTGCTCGTTGACGGAGGATTCAAGCTCCTTGATATCCAATGGATCACTCCGCACTTGGCAAAATTTGGCGCCATAGAAATTCCCAGACGATCGTATCTGCGCCAACTCAACAGCGCACTGCGTTGCGACACAGATTTCCCCACCGGACTGATTGCCATCCGAGATTCCTGAAGTTTGCGAAAATAAAACCCTTTACCCTTAGGCATGATACGTTTCTTCTAACGCACATGAGCGAGATCAGCCTGAACATCGATTGGGAGCAATTGGATATGATTGCAGACGGATACACGGAGGATTTCGTAGAAATCTATCACGAATTCGAGCTGGATTTGCCGTCGATCCTAAACACCTTGGAAACCGCATTGAGCGTTAGTGATCCCATCGCAGTGTCTCGTGCGGCGCATCAAGCCAAAGGAAGCGCTGCGAATTTTGGATTCAATGGATTCAGCGCCACTATGGCTACAATCGAACAAACAGCCAAAGGCGGATCACTCAATGGTGTCGACGATGCACTGAAAGCCTCCCGCGAGATATTCCGCGCTTCTATAGCAGCCGTGAAAAGTCAGCGCGGGATTTAGCCCAGGGTCAAAATTACCGGGCGTGGATTTCCTCGCCGTACCTTGCATGCCACGCGCGGAAAATCACAGGAGAGATCTCGGATGGCTTGATCTCGCTGCGTCCGCCCCAAAAGACATTGGTGTAGCTGACTGGCATCCCAATGGCCTCCAAATGTTGGTCGATTGCAGCCTTATGCTCGAGCGTACGATTCCTATCCGTGCCATGTGCGACGGCCATGATATTTACATGGTTGAACTCCGGACCTCCTTCGCGCCAATAGCAATGCGTAAGGATTTCGTGGCGGCCAATTTCCGAACCCGCTTCGATCTCCCGTCCCGCAGGCACAGCCCAATGAAATAACCCATTGAAGCGGGTTACACGCACGCCGCTTTGGGATGGCTTGACATGTTCCAGAAAAGTGGAGAACCGGCCAATTACCTTTCGCTCATTCAGGGATTCCGCAATCCTAAAGAACTCATCAAGGGAAACTCCTGCGGCTTCAGCCCGCCGGTCCCATGCGGGCTCTGCGATTTCTTCGGGCAAAAACTCGCGCTTCAGTTCGAGAAGCACGGCCCATTCGCGGTCCGTGAGCGTGACCTGTGCGACCTTTAACATCCGCGCGGGACCATCTGACTTATCACCCAGCTCAATCGTCTTCCGACGGACATGTCCCACACCCAATGCAAAAATCCCGATCGCAGGCATCAACCGATAGGCTTCGGCACCGGTCAGTCGCTGGAGCGCATCACAATGCCTCGCCAGCGATTCTCCCGTCGGAACCTTCACGGTAGTCCATAGCCGATACGCCTCACCTGGAATTTTAGCATCGGTGGAACGAATAACGACATGACCCGAAAATGGATCCTCCCGAAACATAAAATCAAACGCGCTTTCCAGCCTGTCCGCAGGTATTTTCCACGCCACTAGAGCCCCCTCCGCCAGATTGGTGGCAATCAGCGTCTGGCGCACCCGCCGCACCGTTCCCGCTTCCAGCATCGCGCGAAGCCGCTCCAATACGACCGCCAGCGCAATACCCGACTGGTTGGAAATCTGCTGAAACGGATCACGAACAAATCCGCTGATTTTATCCTCTGAAACAGAAAGAATTTGGGAGTTAATCGGTTCGTCGTGCTCTATTGGGATCATGAAAAGACTGAGTTAAAAAGGTGAATGACCGCCAGAGACTCGCACAGCTCCACGATCATGTCACCTAGGAGATACGAATTTCGAACTTTGCGGAATACTGCTTCTCCATCAATGAGCGCTTGGACTAGAACGGACGGACTGAATATTCCATGAGCACGTTTTTCCACCTCCGGGCAATCCGATAATGTCCCACCGTCTTCCATTTCGAATCGATGCCCGGGCTACTGGTTCAGAAGCGAGGGCAGGTGTGTTTCGCACGCTGCACAACGAAGTCTTTACGCCGGTGTTCATGCCGGTGGGGACGCAGGCCACGGTAAAAGCGCAGACTCCGGAATCTCTCGCAGACGCGGGTTCTCAAGTGCTCCTGGCGAACACATATCACCTGCTGCTGCGCCCAGGCACGGAAGTCTTTAAGCGACTCGGCGGCATTCATCGGTTCATGAACTGGAAGCGGTCCGTGCTCACAGACTCCGGTGGATTCCAAATTTTCTC
>JBGSMR010000355.1:0-4613 GCA_041740065.1 Chthoniobacterales bacterium | reverse complement strand
GTGGATGGCGCGAGTGGTGGGTTCCTAGCCCCCTTTTGTGCGCCGGAGGTGGTCTGGGATTTTCGTCTGCCCCGTGTGAAATCTATCAATGCCTCCGGCCATAAGTTTGGTCTCGCACCGTTGGGTGCAGGCTGGGTGATTTGGCGTGAAAAGTCTGACTTGCCGGAGGATCTTATCTTTAATGTGAACTACCTCGGAGGCAATATGCCCGTGTTCGCACTAAATTTCTCCCGTCCGGGTGGACAGGTGATTGCGCAATACTACGACTTCATCAGGCTAGGGCGAGAAGGCTACCGGCGGATCCATCAGCGGTGCTATGAGATCGCACAATGGTTTGCCGCAGAGATCCGGAATCTAGGCCCGTTTGAAACCGTTTTCGATGGTCAACCAAAGAAAGGAATTCCCTGCGTGAGCTGGCGTGTGAAGGCCGGGGTCGAATTACCGTATTCGCTTTACGACCTTGCAGACCGGATGCGTGTTACGGGCTGGCAGGTTCCTGCCTATTCGATGCCCGCAAAGCGGGAGGATCTGATTGTGCAGCGCGTTCTGGTGCGTCACGGAGTAACGCAGGATTTGATGTCCCTGCTTCTACGAGACTTCCAGCGCGCGCTCGAGTATTTCAAGGATCACCCTGTCTCGGTCCCGGTTACAGATATTGAAGCAAGCGGATATCATCATTGAACTCTAGGGTCCGCGCATCCGAATTTGGTGTCTCAGGATAAAATATAATATGAAAAACCCGGTGAGGGTAGTGGTCAGCATCACACCGATGTTGAAGGTTAGCACGCTGGCGCGGATGCCAAAATACTCCTTCATGGGACCGAAAAAGACATTGAGATGGCGCTTCGATCCGTCACCGAGACGATAGTCCGATTGTTCCATCTCCGCCTTTGACACCAGATCGGTGACCTTTTGATTCACGTAGATTTGCTCAACTGAGATTGCGTGCTCGGGGCTCACCAAGATCCCGGGGTCGAAGGGACCGCCATTCACCACTGCGTCGATTTGCCGAAGACGGTTGTCGATATCGCTTGCGTCTCGGCCCTGCAACCCGGAAACGAGAGCCAGTAATTCTTTGAGATCTTCGAGGCGCTCCTCCTGCTCGGGTGTCAGTGTTTCTTGCGAGACCAGCGCCATGATTTGGCTCTGGATCCGCTCCTGCCGTCTCGTGAGCCGGTTGAGCTTCGCTTGGCCATAAATCAGCGCCTCATAGGACCAACGCATGGGCATGAATTCACAAATCAGCGGCACTTGAAGATCGCTGCGTGGAGTAATCGCGCTCTCCGGGTGCTTCGAGAACCACTGCTGAATGGTGTAGATGAAGTCGAGGTCCTTATTCATTTCCTCATACTTGATGAGGGCTCCGCCAAGGATGATCTGCGGAATCAATACGGCGGGGATGATATTGACAGCGGTTTTGCCTTCCGGAACGAGCGCTGAAATAATGAGGCCAATGGCAATGCCTCCGACGGCGGTCAGAATCATGGCGAAAAACATCACCCAGAACATGCCGCGGACCGAGAGGAGTCCGTTGCCAATAAAAGAAAACATCGCGCATTGAACGATGGCAAAGAGTGTGAGCGTCAGCGCCTTGGCGGTGACGTAATATCCAATGCGGACATTAAGGTTCCGTTCTCGCATCAGGACGGGGCGATCTCGAATGATGTCGTCCACGCTATTGGTAAGGCCCAGGAACATGGCGACGACGAGCGCGAGGAACATGTATGTCGGGATATGATAGGCAGACGCAAAATCATATGTGCCTCCCTCAGAGTATCGAAGAACCATGCCGATGAGCAGAGCCAAGATGGGAGCCTCAACCATGGTCGTCAGGAGATTTGCCCGGTTGCGGCACTTGCTGAGGAAGGCCCTTTTGAGCAGGATCACAAACTGCCCCCATTCCTCGCGCAACCGCAGTGGCTCGCGACGGCGCAGCGACGACGCAGGCCCTCCTGACGCAGGGGTTATTGGTTGCGTCGGTGCTGATTCTTTCGCCGGATTCGAGCGGACGTCATTAACCAGCCGGTAGGCCTCAAATTTATCCCGCCAATAATCCGGAGAGTAACGCCGAGCGGGAATGAGTTGGCCGCGGTTGTTTTCCTCGAAGATAATATCGCCGCTTAGATCCCTCAGTGGAGTTTCAAGCACGTCAAAAATAAATTCGGGCCTTGCGGTTTCGCCAACGTCTGCGGGTTGGGTGGCTGAGCCGTAATGCTGCACATGCTCTGCATCTGCGAAATACTGCAACGTCTCGTGAGGCGTACCAAAAAATACCAACTTCCCGCCTTTATCCAACAGGGCCACCTTGTCGAACATTTGGAATACTCGGGACGTGGGCTGATGGATCGTGACCATCATGATCTTATTGTGAGACATCCCACGGATGATCTCGATCACGTGCTCGGCATCTTTGGACGAGAGCCCGGAGGTCGGCTCGTCAAACAAATAAATGTCAGCGGATCCGATCATATCCAACCCGATATTCAATCGTTTGCGTTCTCCTCCGCTCAGTGTTTTGGTGTGCGGGCTACCGACGACATTCGAGCGCCGTTCGTTGAGGCCGAGCTCTGCCAACTTGCCATCCATCCGCCGCAAGCGCTCGCGCCGCGACAAATGGGGGGACCGGATGGCCGTGGCGAATTCGAGGTTTTCCTCAATCGTAAGGTGCTCATCAAACGCATCATATTGCGGCACATACGTGACGTAGCGCCGAAGCGCGTCGTAGGTGGCATAAAGTGACCGTCCATTGAGCAGGACCTCGCCTTGAATCGGCGGAAACTGCCCTGCCAGCGCCTTTAGCATCGTGCTTTTGCCACAACCACTGGCACCCATAACGCAGATCATCTCACCGCGTTGGACAGAAAACGAAATACCATCTAATGCAATATCACCGTTGCGAAACCGACACACCAGGTCGCGGACATCCATGGTGCGGATGAGGTTTCGCTCTTCTTCAATAAGGCGTTCAGAAAAGTTGCACCGGAGCACCTGCCCCGCGTCCACGCGAATCGTATCACCATCCGCGAGATTCGCAAAATTTCGGACTGGCACGCCGCGCACAAGAATGGGGCGGTCTGACTGGATGACTTCCAAGTGGCCGATTTTCTGATCGTAGTCGCAGAAAATCTTCATCAATAACTCGCCACCAGTCCCCGGAGACAGGAGGATATCATCTTCATTGAGCAATCCTGGATTATTTGAAACCAAATACTCCGACTTCGACGCCTTGAGTTGAAACCGTCCACCGTACGATCGCGCCCGTCGGCGCAGGTCGTCTAGCGCGAGTTCGCTATCGTTGTGAAAGACGATTTTGTCGTCGAGAGCGGCAGCCACGGACACACCGGCATTCAAGCGAATACCATTGAGCACAGCATCCACGGGACGCAGCGCCTTAACGCCGACTTTGAGCCCGAACGTGACTTCTAGGTAGCTGTCGCGTGTTTGGTTTTTTTCCAACCGCACTTCATCTTCGTCGCTGATAGCGACAAAAAGTTGGGGTAGGGAGACGTTCTTTTTTGCGTTGAAGTAAAAAACAAATTCATCATGCGCTAGCACGTGTTCGTCGATGAGAATCCTCTGACCAGGATACAGGCGGCAAAGTTCTCCATGTTTGAGAAGACGACCCTGAACGATCAGTCCACGATCGGTCATATTCTTTAGAATGATCAACTCGTTGTAGCGATACGCATAAAGCCTTGCCTCGCCGGAGAGCCCTCTCATTAAAACGTCTGCCGATGCAGCGGCGCCAAAGGTCACGCACTCCAGCGGCGAGTTTCCATGCTGATAGATATGCGTATCACCCTGGTCATTCGCGTTGAGCTGGTATACGATGTCGATGGCCTGTTCCGCCATCCCGAGCTGCGACATGAACGAATAGTAGGCAATCACCTGCTCCTGCTTCAGCCCAGCCTTTGCAATGAGGTCATACAACTGCACGCCGAGCAAAATCTTCCGGTCATCGCTAAGCTGTCCCGCGAGCTTGAGCGCGATAGCATTCAGGTCCTGCTGCTGGTGGAGGGCATCACGGAAGAGCTTCCGCAGCTCGGAATAGACGGCATCGGGATAGTCATACCTGAGTGATCCCAGGCTGGAATCGATTTCCTCCTCGAGAACTTCCCCGTCCGCACGCGCAAATGCCGCGAGCACCTGAATCAGGGTTGGCAGGAGATTGGGGCTCTCCGTGACCGTCCGGGGTTTGCGGCGGATTCTTCGGAAAAAGTGCTGCCAGTGCCGGTTTACGTGAGCAAGCGTGACCATCAATCCTTCGACGCGACGCTGTATCCCGCGTCGAGGCTTTGGGTTTTTAATGGTATCCACGCGCGGAACGTAGCACGACTTTGGGGGCAATCGCAAAAGCAATCGTCCTCGCCCTTGAAACTATTGGCGCGAAAACTGCTTGCACTAGCAGTTTTTGTGCCTACCTTCGGCCTTACATGGCTGGTATGGATCAGAATCTGGGGCTATCCCTGCAGCAAACGCTGTCGCCGCAGATGCAGCAGAGTCTGCAGCTGCTCCAAGCTCCTGCGCTCGAATTGCGGGCGTTGGTTGCGCAGGAGCTTCAGGTAAATCCCGTGTTGGAAGAGGAATTGCCGGAGCGAGACGAGAATGATTCC
>JBGSMR010000351.1:0-5593 GCA_041740065.1 Chthoniobacterales bacterium | reverse complement strand
GTTGTATTGTTTTGCGGGAGCATTGAAGACATCAAACCGCTCGTCGTCTTCGAAGGCTTTGACCGCCCAGGGATCAACACCCCAGTAGTCGACCTGATGCGTCTCAAAGGCAAGACGGTTGGCAATCGGGTCCGGGAGCGTGCGAATCACCACCGCATCCAGCCACGGTGCTCCATCGTAGTAAGTCGGATTGCGTTCCAAACGGATAAATTCATTGGTCTTCCATTCCGCAAATTTGAATGGCCCGAGCCCGACGGGACTTCGGTGAAAAAATTCATCCCACCAGGAGATCGGTTTGCCTTCGAGGATGTGGGCCGGGATGATCGACATCGTCCAACTGCCCAGCGCGGGCGAAAACGGCTTGCGGTAAGTCACAATAACCTCATAGGGAGTCGGCGTCTCAAGCGATTGGATGAGGTCAAAATCCGGCTTTCGTGGCGAGCCGATGGATGCATCGGTGAGCGCCCAAAAAGTAAATGCCACATCCCTCGACGTGAATTCGACGCCGTCCTGCCAAAGCACGCCTTCTCGCAGAACAAATCGCACTACGGGTTCCGCAAGAAATTTTAATTCGTCCAGCACTTGGATTTCCGATTTCTCCACTTTTTTCTCAGCTAGGAATGCAGTAAGCGCGTCAGAGATGGGTGCGCTTTCCCCGAGCGCCGAAATTTCGAATACGGCATCGTAATCGAACCACTCGCGTACCACGTCGAATTCCGGGTGCGCCGCGCGAAATGCCGTCAGCAATTCTCGCGCTTTGTCGCCGACCTCCACCCGCACTTGCGCTATGGGGGAGATCGGTTCGATGGAAATTAAATCCGCAACGAGGCGACTCGCCTCCAGCCCGGGCTGAAGAAAATCCAGCCGTAGCTCACGGCCATTTACCGCGGCGTCTCTCAAGGTCCATTCCGCCCAACGGTCTGATAACGTCATTAAAATCTCCTGGGCCGCCGCGGCAGACTCGGAGGTCGAAAAAAAGAATGTTGTCGTCTGGCTGAGCTGAAATTCCTTGGCTAGATTCGGCTCGAGCTCGAGCTCGGGGCTGTATTTTAACAACCCTTCGAATACGAGTGATTCTACTTGGCTGGCTGCTGAATCCGTCGAGAGTATCGGGTTGATTTTCGTGGGTTCTCCGATCGAGCCGATGGTCAGTTCATTTTTCTTATTCGTGGATAGCTGCGTCGCATTCCAAAACGCCGCAAGGAACACCGCCACCAATATTAGCGGAACTCCGTAAATGAGGAACTTGACGACGCGCATAGACCGGTCAACAGGCAACAGCCCATCCAAATATGGCGTTAGACATCAGGAAAATCACAACTCAAAAGCTAGTCGCATTCGTCCCACTGTCATGCAAAAACTGCCATCCCTTGACATCGGGCCCACGATGATGAAAATCGCAAATCCCTGAATTCCTACTATTTGGTTGGCGAGTGTCGACGAGTGGAACTGAGGAATTTCAGCCAGGCGGTTGCGACCAGCAGCACACTGCGTAGGCCGACCTTGGTCACGGCCGCGCCTGTCTCAAGGCAGGTTGCTCGTATTTTCAAAGAACTGGGCTATGCTGACTTCGATCAGAGCTCTCCTCTGGAAAACTTCCCAACCACTAATGCAGACACCATCCTCACCTGGCTCATTCAGAGATCGCGGAAGCAGGGTCGAAAAGGTAGCGGTCCCGCGATTTCACAATGATTGGGCGGAGCCACATCGGATAAACGGGGAAAGTACTGCGGCCGTTGCGTATCGAATACGAGGGAGCGATTTATCATGTGATGAGTCGGGGAGAGCCGTTTTTCGAAGATGACAAAGACCGGGAAACGTTCCTGAAAACCCAAGCTCAGGCCTGTGAGAGGGCCAAAAAGGAGATCCTTGCGTATTGCCTGATGGGGAACCATTTTCACATTGCCGTGAAACACCCAATCTGACTCTGGTGGCTGGGATAAAATGGTTTGAGGGAACCTACACGCAGCGTTATAATACAGATCACAGGGTGTGGGGGGTATTTGTTTTCCGGACGGACACTACAAGTCGCTGCTGGTGCACGGGTCGGATGACTTTTATTTGCGAGCGGTTTATGACTACGTGCATTTAAATCCCGTTCGTGTGCCGGGCTCATTGAAACAGGGAGCGGCTACGGGGACTTTCTGTCAACTACTCGAAAGAGGAATCCATGGTTGAGGATGGAGCGATTGCAGGAAAAGGCAAATCTCTCATCCGGGCGGGGCAATCATCGTCCCGAGGAGGTCACTGCGAGCATGGAGGCCAAGGCAAATGGGATCATTGGCGAGGAGCGTGCCGCGAGAAACTCAACGCTCTGGGAATTGGAGACGATGAAGAAAATGCATCCCGTGAAGGCAGAAATTGCACAATGACTTCGAAAAGAAACAACCGTGACATGGGCATGGATTGCCCCACGACTCCCCGGCGTTTCCTCAAGCGCAATGACAAGCACAGTTTACCTACTGGAAACATAAACTGTGAAATAGCCGGACCGACCCTTTTTCCACGTAGAAATACCTCATGCCACGCACCAAGTCTGCCCGATCCAACTTCACTGTTTCAGCAGAAAAAATGCACTCGATTCTGCGAATCGTTGCCCGTTTATTCGATGGCGAACCGGAAATGAATTTGGTAACGTTGAGGGATGAAACTCGCGGTCGCTGAAAACCCCAGAAGTCGTCAGGGGGAACTCGGTCAGTTCCTCACCGCGTCGCCTGTGGCTGACTTCATGGCTTCGATGTTTGGGCCACTTCCGAGAACCGTGCGCCTGCTGGACGCAGGCGCAGGCGCAGGCGCACTCACTGCCGCGTTCATCTCCCGGTGTTGTGAAAAACGCGACGGTGTCAGTGCCATCGAAGCGACCCTCTACGAACTTGACGGAGAAATCTTGGACGCCCTCTCCTCGACAATGCAGGAGTGCAAGCACCGCTGCGCCGACGCAGGCATTCGCTTTACGTTCACCATTCACTCCGCCGACTTTATCCAAGAAATGTCGGCACGTCTCGCCGGTGACTTGTTCGGCGCGCACCCGCCCGTCTTCGATGTCGCCATCGCGAATCCACCCTATCGAAAAATCAATACCGAGTCCGCCGAACGACGCGCCCTCGTTCGGTCGGAATCAAAACCAGCAACCTCTACACCGGCTTCATCGCCCTTATTCAACGCCTGCTCGGTCGCGGTGGGCAACTCGTTGGCATTACTCCACGCAGTTTTTGCAATGGCCCCTACTTCCGTCCGTTCCGCGAAGACTTACTAAGCCATTTGGAACTGCGCCGACTCCACGTCTTTGAATCCCGCCAAGCTGCCTTCCGCGAGGACAGCGTGCTTCAGGAAAACATCATCTTCCACGCCGTGAAGGGCAGGAACCAACCCGCCGAAATGCTCATCTCCAGCAGCAGCGGCGAGCATGCAGGCGACATCACCGAGACCGTTTTTCCCTTCGTTGAAATCGTCCATCCGCGCGACACCCAGAAATTCATCCACATTCCCTCCACGGCCAGCCACGCCACGGCCAAGGAAACCATGGATGGCCTCCGCACCAGCCTCGCCGCGCTGGGCGTAACCGTCTCCACCGGGCGCGTCGTGGATTTCCGACTCAAAGACGCCCTGCGAAAGGGACCCGAACGCGGCACCGTGCCGCTGCTCTATCCCTGCCACTTCAATGGCGGCACCGTCCACTGGCCCAAGCTCGAAGCCCGCAAGCCCAACGCCATCCTCGACAACGAAGAGACACGCCCGTGGCTCGTTCCCTCCGGCGTGTATCTTCTAACAAAACGCTTCACCTCGAAAGAAGAGCGCCGACGTCTCGTTGCAAGAGGGACGGCATTAAAACGAAATGCTCCATGTCGGGTAAATGCCTCGCGCTTTTGCGAAAATCTCATTCAGTTGCAGTTCCAGATAGGCCCCCGTGACCGTATTCACAAAAATAAAGCGAAACTGTGCTTTGAGGCTTTGCGCGACCAACACCTCGGCAGCGGTCAGCCCGAAGAAATGACCTCGAAAATCAACTGCAATATCCTTTTTGGTAGATTTAATCTCGCAAAGTAAAATCTTACTCAGGTTGGCTTCAACTTCCTCTAATGAATCCAGATTCACGGCATCTTCAAGACGGACCACGTCAAAAGCCTTCCCGTAGACGATCTTGTCTTTTTTGGCAAAAGCGACGACCAGATTCTTTTTCTGCTTTGCCGTTGGCACAAAATAACCAAGCCCTTTGGATGCCAGTAGCAATGCCGCCTTCCCAGCAGTGGCACTCCCCGAGTCCATGTTTGTCATGCCGCATCCCCGCTTTTCGTTTTGGAAAGTCTTGCCTCAAACTTCTTCACGAAAGAGGAGAGAGAAACGTTCAGGGAGTGGCAAACCGCGCGAACTTCAATAAAATCGAGCCGTCTTTCACCCGTTTCGTATTTGCTTACGAAACTCTGGGGCATTCCCAAAGTCTCGGACAACTGGACCTGAGTAAACGCCTTTTCAATGCGGAGATCCCGCAGGAGGTCTCTAAAAACCGCATGTTCGGTAGTGAATATGGACTTTGGCACTTGCCGATGATTCATCCTATTTTAGGATAACCCAAAATAGGATATGCCGAGATTAAAGCGCCGCCAAATAGCAGTCACCGATTTTGAAGCTTCGTCGGCCGGAGTCGAGGCACTTGCCTACAAGCTGGGAGTGCCCCGTCGAGAAGTGTTGACTCAACGTTGGAACCTTCCTGACGGGACAATATTTTACCATTCCAGATACCGCTGGTGTTTGCTGATCAAGGCCATCATCGAACACTTCTGCCCCACCTTCGCGCCTGGTGGCGTGGTCCTCTACATCGGCGACACTGAAAACAAATTTGTCCATCTGGAAACGGAAGGGTTGGCCGTTCTCGGCGTCACTTTGGATTCCGCCGCCAAGATTCCCGACGTCATCGTCCACGATACCAAGCGAAACTGGCTCCTGCTCATCGAAGCCGTCACCAGCGCCGGCCCGGTGGATGGCAAACGCCGAAAGGAACTCAAGGATCTGTTCGCCGGCTGCAAAGCAGGACTCGTCTTTGTCACTGCCTTCGAGAACCGCCGCACAATGCAGACCTTCGTCTCGCACATCGCCTGGGAATCCGAAGTCTGGATCGCCGAAGACCTCGACCACATGATCCACTTCAACGGCTGTATCCCGCCACGAGGTTTGAGAATAAATGACAGAGGTTTGAGAAAGTCGGGGGATTTCAGGGATTGTGCATCTGGGATGCAGGGGTGTTGCAGGGGGGGTGCTTGAGGGTTGTCAGTGGATCGATTGTGAGTCGGGCGGGGCCGCTTTGGGCTAGGTGGGCGCTTTTTGGTCCACTTGATTAAACAGGTGCTCCCGTGGTTTCGTTGTAAACGCCGTCGTATTCCCACCATTTTGTGCAGTCGAGTTTGAATGTTGGAATGGCAGCCAGCAGAGAGGGGTCGTTTGTAAAGCCTGCGGGATGATCAACCCAAGTTCCAAGCTCAAACAACACGACGTTGCCACCCTGCAACGTCATTTCGCAGGGGATTGTTACCCCCGGAGTGAGAACTGATTAATCGCCCGACTCCGCGATCATGTATCCTCCGGCACAGCGACGGTC